>NZ_CDRJTB010000009.1:0-125890 GCF_976954365.1 Paenibacillus sp. Marseille-Q9583 | reverse complement strand
CTAATTGCGACGAAGGAAAGACGGTTGGGGAGAATGCGAAAACTACAACGGCCAAAAGTCCTCAGACACCATAAAAAAATAATAAGTTTTTAAAGGAAGGGACAAAACCCCGCCATTATGGCGGGTCTTTTTTTTATATGTGTTTATCCTAATCTTTCAAGAAAAGCTACGACTTAACAGTCTAGGCGGTTGTATTACCGGCACTGCTATGATAAAATAAGAATACTGTTTATGTATCGTGATAACCTCAATTACCATAGATAGTGATGCTTAGGCGTAGGAGGTGGAAGTGAATGGATATCTTTTTGAAAGTTGTGCTCCTGATTTTTTCCGTCGGTCTTATTGCGGTCGTTCTTCTGCAAAAGGGGAAAAGCGCGGGTCTTTCCGGTGCCATCTCCGGTGGTGCTGAGCATCTCTTTGGTAAAACAAAAGCCCGTGGTATGGAACTCGTACTACAACGTGTAACAGTTGGACTTGCTGCAGGATTTTTCATTATGGCGATTCTAGCTGCTGTTTTCATTGACTAAAGTACCTACAGTAAGCCCTCGCTCTGTTCTGAATGGAATGGAGCGAAGGCTTTTTTGTTATAATTAAAAGGAGATAAAGCACCTGCAGGTGCTTTTCTTTGCATAGCAGAAAGAATAAGATTCTGTAAGTTAGAGCCATAATAAACTGACTTTCTTCTTCGTTGTGAATGAAATTTCGTACTGCGTTTACTTTTGGATAACAGTAACAGGGATGCGCAGGATTGATTTCGTGTATACTAGGGTATGAAGTAGGTAAAGGTAAATTTTACTTGGCATTACTACAGAGCAGGACAAGACATACATATTTGCCAGCGGCTTGGAGCCGCGGAGGGCTGGGGTGACGAACATGATAACACAAGAAATATTACTCGATTTCATGCGGGAAACTGCATATAAACCAATGACTTATGAAGAGCTGGTGAGCCATTTTGCTCTAGAAGATAGCACAGGGTTTAAAAAGTTCGAGGAACTACTAATTGAATTAGAGCAGGACGGAAGAATTGTATTAACTCGTAATGCACGTTATGGCGTGCCGGAACGGATGGATTTACTGCGAGGCCGGTTACAGGCTCATGCGAAAGGCTTCGCTTTTCTTATCCCGGATGATCGTGATCATCCTGACGTATATATCCATGCGAATGATCTTAAGGGAGCTATGAATGGTGATATCGTCCTTATCCGTATTACCTCTAAAAGTCCGTCCGGCGGACGAATGGAGGGCGAAGTTGAACGCATTGTAAAACGGGGAGTATTGCAGACGGTTGGCGTATTTCAAAATTTGGAGACCTATGGCTTTGTGCTGCCTGATGATAAACGGATTAATCGCGATATTTTTATTCCGAAGCAATCCTTCATGGGGGCGGTAGACGGTCAAAAGGTCGTTGTACGTATCGTGAATTATCCAGAAGGCCGATCAGCGGCAGAGGGTGAAATTATTGAGATCCTCGGACATAAGGATGATCCGGGAGTCGATATTCTATCTATTATCCGTAAGCATCAGTTACCAGAGGCCTTTCCCGCTGAAGTAATGAACGAAGCGGACAACGCTCCGGATTCAATCACAGAAGAGGAAATTGCTGAGCAGGGACGTCGCGACTTGCGCGGACTAAACATTGTCACGATTGATGGTGAGGATGCTAAGGACCTGGATGATGCGGTTAATGTTCAGCGACTGGAGAACGGACACTACAAGCTAGGCGTGCATATTGCGGATGTTGGTTATTACGTACGTGAGAGCTCTGAGCTCGATAAAGAAGCCTATGATCGGGGCTGTAGTGTGTACTTGGTGGATCGGGTGATTCCGATGCTGCCTCACCGTTTGTCTAACGGGATTTGTAGTTTGAATCCACAGGTAGACCGCTTAACGATGTCTTGCGAGATGGAATTTAACGAACACATGAAGGTCGTGAAGCACGATGTCTTTACAAGTGTGATTCGCACCAAGGAAAGAATGACTTATTCCAATGTTCGCAAAATTTTGGAGGATGAAGATCCAGAATTGCTGGAGCGTTATAGTCCATTAATTGATGATTTCCGTCTCATGAAAGAATTGGCGATGAAGCTGCGTGATGCTCGGATGCGGCGGGGTGCGGTTGATTTTGACTTTGAAGAGAGTAAAATCATCGTAGATGAGAACGGCAAGGCTGTAGATATTGTGAAGCGTGAGCGTTCTGTAGCTGAGCAGATTATCGAGGAATTTATGCTCGCGGCGAATGAAACGGTCGCGGAGCATTTTCACTGGTTGAAGGTTCCGTTCCTTTATCGGATTCACGAAGATCCAGATCCCGAGAAGCTGCAGAATTTTATGGCTTTTGCGGCTAATTTCGGATATCACGTGAAGGGACGCGGCAATTCGGTTCATCCACGTGCTTTGCAGGATCTGTTGGAACAAATCCAAGGGACTAAAGAACAGACTGTTATTAGCACAATGATGTTGCGTTCCATGAAGCAGGCGAAATATGATGCGGAGAGCACAGGCCATTTCGGACTGGCTGCGGAATACTATTCCCACTTCACTTCGCCGATTCGCCGTTACCCCGATCTGGTCATTCACCGCGTAATGCGTGAAGTGATTGAGAATGGAGGGGCGCTGAGCCAGAAACGACATGATTATTTGGCCGGCAGGATGCCTGACATTGCTCAGCAGTCCTCGGAGCGTGAGCGTGTAGCAGTAGAAGCAGAACGCGATACAGAGCAGCTGAAGAAAGCTGAATACATGCAGGATAAAGTAGGCGAGGAATTCGAGGCAATGGTCAGCAGTGTGACCAGCTTCGGAATGTTCATCGAGCTGGACAATACCGTCGAAGGCCTTATTCGTCTCAGCGCTATGAGCGACGATTATTATCACTTCGACGAGGCCCATATGGCGCTCATCGGCGAGCGCACATCACGGGTGTTCCGTATTGGCGACGAGGTGAAAATTCGAGTGGCCAAAGTAAACATGGATGACCACACGATCGATTTCGAGTTGGTCGACATGAAACCACGCGCGCCCGGTGAGCATCGCGGCGGTGGTTTTGGAGGTGGCCGCGGTGGCAAAGGCGGCCGTCCAGGTAGCGGCGGCTTCAAGGCGCCAGCCGGGGGTAAAGGCGGCGCGGGCAGCAAGGGCCGCGGCGGTAAAGGCAAGCCCGGCGCTGCTGTAGGCGCGGGCAAGGGCAAGCCGGGCGCTGGTGTGCGCGCCGGCGAAGCGGCCGGTGTTGGCGCACCGGGCGGACGCGGAAAGCGGAAGCGCGGGCGTGATGCCGGCGAGGATGCGAGCCGGGTAGTTGCGGCGCCGGGCGGAAGCCCCGGTGCAGAGCGCAAGGGCGAAGCCGGCGGTAACGCAGGCGCGCCACGTGAGCGCAGCGGCGGGCGAGGCCGCGGCGGTGATAACGGCGGTGCCGGTGGTGGACGCGGCATCAGCTTCGGCTTTGGCTCCGGCAAAGGCGGATACGGCGCTCCTGCGTCTGACTCTTCCGGCGGCGAAGTTCGCGGCCTGGACGGCAGCACGAAGTTCCGTAGCCGTGAGGACCGCGGCGGTAGCTTTGGCGGTGGAGAAGGCCGTAGCGGCGCTCCAACAGGTAAAGGTCGCCGGAAAAAGAAGAACAAAGGCGGTGTATTCATCGGTCAATCCGTGACACCGGGCAACGTTCAGACGTCGGAACAAGCCGCTTCTAAACGTAGTGACACTACAGGCAGCGCTCCAGACGGAGCTCCTCGTAAGAGAAAGAAGAAATAAATAACGTTATTGGGCTACGTTTCGTAGCTCTATGACGAAAGATAAAGCACTGCCTCCTTTGATTGGGGGCGGTGCTTTTTTAATTCTTTTTCGCGGCTCAAGTGTGAAATTCTCGTTTCTGACCGAGACTATTGGTTGCCACAAGTTTGTTGAGTAATAATCAGAAGAAGCTATGTGACAGCGTAGTTTTGTAACTATGACACTTATGTTGGAGCAAAGTAACCCGTGCTTATCACGATGCTTATTTTTTAATTGCATAATGTGCAGTTAAAATTCTGGCGTTTCAGTAGAGATTGAGGTTAATTGCACTTTGTACATCTAAATCGGATCAGTATCTTCAAAACGGCATGATTTCAAGTTTTTAACTGCAGAAAGTACAACTAAATAACCATCGAGCGTTTAAATATATTAAATAGATGTATAAAGTGCATTTATGTAGCATTAGCGTAGCCATCGGAGGGAGAAGATTGAATAGAAAAGGGGATGAGTTGACTGCGATGTGTGAATATAGAAACATAAAACACTCGTTTATCAATAAATGTAATTAAAGTTAATTATCGGGTAAACTTACTGACAACTAGTTGTCAAAATGGCTGGGAAAGGATTACCTGATCCTTCCTTGCGCACAATCGATTCCATTTGTTACAATATAGATCAGACGTTCGATGACTATGTCGTTTAAGATTAGAGAGACATGGTTACTTTAACTTATGAATATGATTCAAGGAGTGATTCTCATGGGTAAAAAAGCAGACGGGAAAGTACTTGCCCAGAACAAAAAAGCTTCCCATGATTATTTTATCGAGGATACTTATGAAGCTGGCTTGGTGCTGACAGGTACAGAGATCAAGTCGCTGCGTAATGGCCGCGCTAATATTGGAGATGCTTTTGCTACGATCCGTAACGGTGAGATTCACATTCACAACATGCATATCAGCCCTTTTGAACAAGGTAATCGTGCTAACCCTACGGACCCGACGCGTACTCGTAAATTGCTGATGCATAAGGAGCAAATTCATAAACTGCTGGGCTTGTCCAAGCGAGATGGATTTACGATTGTGCCACTCAAGGTTTATGTGCGAAATGGATATGCGAAGCTGTTAATTGGCCTTGGTAAAGGTAAGAAAGAGTACGATAAACGTGACTCTGCTGCTAAGCGTGATGCTCAGCGTGATATCCAGCGTGTATTGCGTGAGAAGCAAAAGATCGCCAGATAATCTAGGAATAATGTACGATTCAAATGAGTACCAGTTTCCACCTTCAATTCCTTTAACCTACGTGTTAAAGTATTGATAAATGTGATATACTGAGTAAGTAAGATTATTGCTTCGTTACAGACTTCTTGAAGAAGAAGCTGTGGATAGGATCTCTCTTGCTTGGAAGATCCGCTTGATCCGAAGCGCCCTTTTTAATGAGGGGCCGTTCTTGGATTCGACGGGGGTAGTTCGAGCATGAGTAGCGAGTAGTGGGGACGCGTCCGCTTCATCAACGCTAAAGCCTATTAAACGGCAAACAACAAAACAACTACGCTTTCGCAGCCTAAGAAACTGCGCGCGTGCTTCTACCCTGCATCGCCCATGTGACAGGGATAGGGGCTAACAAGTAGTGGGATACGCCGTCTGGTCTCCGCCTGGGGTCAACGGAAGAAGATAATCAGGCTGACCCAACGTATAGCCGGTTACGGGGCGATACTCGGGTGACATCAAAACTGTGACTACACTCGTAGAAGCTTATGTGCCGTTATCTTCGGACAGGGGTTCGACTCCCCTCGGCTCCATAAGAAAAACCCGCTATTTTAGCGGGTTTTTTGCTGTTTAGTGGTTGGACTGTAGACCGAATGTAGACAAGGAGTTGTGGGAACTAAATGTGTTCACTATTGTAGACATGTTGTCTACATCTAAAATTAGATCATTCACTTTGAAGTTAATAATATCTATAAGAGCCCGAAATGATATAAAATTATGGTATTAAGCATCCAAAAACAAAAATATTCGGAGGAATTACTATCATGAGTTTTACTATTGATTATGTTAAAAACAAAAACAGAATTATTGTAACATCGGACGGTATGGATGTTGAGGATGCCCTTGCGTACGCGGAACAATTTCCGAAAGTACTGAAGAAAACTAAGCGAGGGTTTACAGGTATGACTGTAATTACTGGTGGCCTGGTATTTAAGCAAGAGGTGTTGGCAATTCTTGCTCCAACTAGTGAAGATGCTGTGAAAGCTGGAATCTCTACAAAACACAAATGGGTGTATGTTGCGCCTACCTCTTTCTACAAAACGCAAATGCATCGTATGTTTAAAGATATTGCAAACTTGTACGAATCGATAGAAGAAGCTGAAACGTATCTTGATTCTGCAGGGAATTAGCAACTTCTAAAAATTAAAAGAATCCAGCCATTATCTGTAGCGGCAAAGGTACTTTCTGCGTATTAACTTATATAATTTGTTAAATATATAACAAGGAAGAACAGTGATATAGCCAATTTTTATCTAAGTAAAATCAGACGGACCCATCAAATGCTGGTTAGAATGCTTCTAGGGTGACATCAAAACTGTAACTACACTCGTAAAAGCTAATGTGCCGTTATCTTCGGACAGGAGTTCGAATCCCCTCGGCTCCATATGGAGTATTATTGAAGACACCATGAAGGGTGTCTTTTTTCATATTTTCAGAGTATGATCTGGACTATGCGTGGCGGTTCAAAAAAATGAGTATCTTGCTAGGTCCAGTAACTTTCGTATGTGGAATTAAAGATTGCAGTGAAGAAGGCGTGAAGACCAAAAGATTTAAGGTTCTATATAAGGATAAAAATGGCAAACATAGGACGGAGGAGTTAATAGGGAGATATAAATGAAAACCAGTATACTTATGCTATAATTTAATAAAGTGTTTCTGTGCTTTTAGAAAAATTGGATAAAGGATGCATTGACCAACCATGTATGAGAATCAGACTTCTATGCACCACAAGCTGTTAATTATCGGCGCAGGTGCTGCCGGACTAATGGCTGCTGTTACTGCGCGTGATATGGGTATCGATACTGCCATTCTGGAGAGCAACGACCGGATTGGAAAGAAGATATTAATGACAGGTGATGGCCGCTGCAACATTACGAATGATTCCACTGCGACGGGTACGGATGAAGCGGTCGCTTTGTCGCGTAAGTACCACAGTAATCAGGCTGGATTTCCATTGGCGGTATTACAGCAATTTGGCATTCGTCAAACCATTGATTTTTTCTCCTTGCTCGGGCTTCCGCTTACAAGATTGAAGGAGGGCTTGATGTATCCGATGTCGCTGCAAGCTGCAGCGGTGCAGGATATTTTTCAGCTTGCGCTGGAGGATCGGAATGTTCCGGTATACCTCAAGAACAAAGTGTTGGATGTTACTGTTTCGACGAATCATCCGCGCTTCACGATAAAATGCCAAACGGAAACAGAGGAGGGGGAGGTACAAGAGGTTGTTTATACCAGTGAATATCTATTTCTCTGTGCGGGTGGCCTTGCCGGTCCAAATGCGGGAAAAGAACCTCCTGGTTATACGCTTGCCGAACGTCTGGGGCACTCCCTGGTCGAGCCTTTGCCAGCCATTGTGCAATTGAAGCTGAAGTATCCGAATATGAGGGCGCTGACCAGTATCAAATTTCAGGGACAAGCCCATATCTTTGTAAATGGTAAAAACATTCTCAGTGCATCTAGTGAGATTGCTTTCACGGATTATGGCATTTCTGGTCCGGCAGCTCTTCAGCTAAGCAGGGTAGCTTCTTATCATCTCGCAAGAGGAGAGAATGTGACAGTATCGGTTGATCTGATGCCGGACCGCACGGAGGAAGAGCTAGTTAATTTTTTGGAAATGCTCTGGGAGACCTTTGGACACCGGACTGTTGCAGATTCTCTTGTGGGTATCTTCAACAAGAAGTTGGTTTCTGTCCTGCTGAAGGAGGCAGGCATCGACCAGCAGCCACAGCTACTTTGCCAGGATCTATCGATGAAAACCAAGAGGACATTTTATCGAATCTTGAAGCGTTGGGAATTTAAAGTGACGGATACCAATGGCTTTACGAATGCGCAAGTGACAGCTGGTGGCATCGATACGACTGAACTAATCGAGGGAACGCTGGAATCCAAGTTAGTGCCTGGTCTTTATTTGGCTGGCGAAGTGATGGATGTGGACGGAGATTTCGGCGGCTATAATCTGCAATGGGCATGGAGTTCCGGATATGTGGCCGCGATGGCGCTAGCTAAGCAAATTCAATAAATTTATAGGAAAAGGGATGCATCAATTAACATGTATGAGGATCAGACTTCTAAGCACCACGAGCTGTTCATTATCGGTGGGGGTGCTGCAGGTCTAATGGCTGCAGTTACAGCGAGGGATCAAGGTATTGATACAGCAATTATTGAAAGCAATGACCGGCTTGGGAAGAAAATAATAACGACGGGTAACGGGCGTTGCAACATTACGAACCAATCCACCGCCACCGGTACGGATGAAGCGGCCGCTTTATCACGCAAGTACCACAGTAATCAGGAAGGATTCCCAATACATGTATTGCGGCAATTCGGTGTCCGCCAAACGATCGAATTTTTCTCCTCGCTCGGGCTTCCTTTTGTAAGCTTGGAGAATGGCCGGATGTATCCGATGTCGCTGCAGGCGGCTTCGGTGCCGGGTGTATTTAAGCTGGCGCTGGAGGATCGGAATGTTCCCGTATATTATAAACATAAAGTGTTGGATATTATCGTTTCGGAGGAACATCCGCGCTTTACGATTAAATGCCAAACGGAGACAGAGGAGCTAGTCGAGTATACCAGCGAATACCTCTTTCTATGTACGGGGGGTCTTACTGCTCCGAAAACGGGAACAGATGGATCCGGTTATACGCTTGTCGAACGGCTGGGACATACTATGATTCATCCTGTGGCAGGCATTGTGCAATTGAAGTTAGATTATCCGTATTTGAAGGAACTATCTGGCATCAAATTCGAGGGATTTGGTCATATTATCGTAAACAATGAAGTCATCCGCAGTGAATATGGTGAAATTCTTTTCACGGACTATGGCATCTCGGGCCCGCCAATACTTCAGCTAAGCAGGAAGGCTGCGTATAATCTCGGAAGAGGAGAGTCCGTGACATTGTCGGTTGATATGATGCCGGAACGTACGGAAGAAGAGGTAATTGATTTTCTGGAAACACACTGGGCGATCTTCGGGCACCGGACAGTTGCGGACGCCTTTATCGGCATCATCAGCAAGAAGTTGATTCCGGTTCTGCTGAAGGAAGCGGGAATTGATCAACAGGTTCACCTGCTCTGTGAGGATTTATCGTGGAAAACTAAGAAAATATTTTATCGACTCATGAAGCGTTGGGAATTTAAAGTGGCCGATACCAATAGCTTCACGAATGCACAAACAACAGCTGGTGGGATCGATACGATTGACCTAGTTGAAGGAACGTTGGAATCTAAGATTGTACCTGGGCTTTATTTGGCAGGTGAGGTGATGGATGTCGATGGTGATTGCGGCGGCTATAACCTGCAATGGGCCTGGAGCTCAGGCCATGTCGCTGCAATGGCGCTTGCTAAACGACGTGCCGGCACCACATAAGAGGATAGAGGGTTGCTGACCTTGATACGTTGCGGTGAATACTTGCATGCACTTGAACGCACGGCGGTTAGTGAATTTGCCACGCCACGGCTCCGTTTGGAGTAAGTAAAGACACCTTGTGAGGTGTCTTTTTTCAATCAATTCTTATTCCAATATTCCCAGACTGCTCCCCCTGTTGCATTCGCTGAAAGGCTTGAAGGGTGTCTTGTAAAGGATACACTCTATCAATGATAGGGTATATCGAGTGGAGTTCCATAAATTGAAGCATCGCAACAAACTCCTCACTGCTTCCCATTGAGGTGCCGATGATACTAATTTGGGGGTAAAATATGGATCGTACTGCTAATTCCAATCGATCTCCTGAGCTTGCCCCAAATGTAACGATCCGGCCATTTGGCTTAATGATATCAAAGTACTGTTGGAACGTCGCTGGCCCGATACTATCCAGGATGAGATCCACTGTTTCTCCTTTCATACTTTCCTTCCAATCACTATGACTGTCAAAGGCATGATCTGCCCCATGTGCAAGAGCAACTTGTCTTTTTGTTTCACTTCGTGATGTGACACTGACTCGTGCACCCGCTGCTGAAGCCATAAGCATGGCATAAGTAGCCACACCGCCACCAATACCTGGAATAAGGATATGTTCACCTTGCTGTAATCGGCCTCTCGTAAACAAAGCCCGATAGGCTGTCAAGGCAGACAAGGGCAACACGCCCGCTTCTTCCCAAGACAAATAAGCTGGCTTGCTGATGGCATTTTGCGCAGGGATGATGATAGACTCGGCAAATGTACCATCTGAAGGGCCGCCCACTATGGCCGGAACGTTCGGGACATCGTGGGTGATTTCCCATCCGATACACGGATTAATGATTACATCGGTACCTACTGTAAGTGATGTTACGCCTTCACCTACCGCTTCAATTATACCCGCCCCATCAGAGCCCATAATCAGGGGAGCATCCTCATTTGTTCGATCCGCCATGAGAAATAAGTCTCGATGATTTAACCCTGCGGTTTTCAGCCTTACTTTTACTTCGCCGAAGCCCGGCTGTTTGTCAACAACGTCTTCATATGTCAGGCTCTTCAAGCCGTTCATCCCAGCATGTACGATTGCTTTCATCCTAATCCTCCAGTAATTCGTATTTCAATGAATCTATATTGAATTGTACAGAGTGGGAATCATACAGTAAAATGAACAAAACCGAATGTGAGTATCATAAATGATCATACCAAGCAGGTGACATAGAAATGGAAAGCGGAGATTTAAGAATATTTCAGGCTGTGGCTCGAGAGGGGAGCATAACCAAGGCTGCGCAAATGTTGAACTATGTACAGTCTAATGTGACGACTCGAATTCAGTATCTTGAGGCTCAGTTGAAAACACCCCTTTTTCGGAGATCCAATCGAGGAATGACGCTAACTTTGGCTGGCGAGAATTTACTGGGATATGCGGATAAAATACTGACTCTGATGGACGAGGCTGTGAAAACTACACAATACTCGGACCATCCTGCAGGGCCTCTTCGGATAGGCTCCATTGAAGCGACTGCAGTCATTCACCTGACTCCTCTATTGGCCGAGTATCAATCACGATATCCGGATGTTAATTTATCGCTCACTACGGGTGTGACACATGCACTCTTACAAAAGGTGTTGGATTACGAGCTTGATGGAGCGTTCGTCTATGGTCCTGTTGATGAGCCAGATATAGAACATATCGCGGCCTTTGAAGAGGAGTTGGTGTTGATCTCTGAGCCGGGACAAAACGAAATGTATGAGCTACTCATGAAACCGATGTTGTTCTTTGACGTTGGATGTACGCATCGGGCAAAAGCAGAGAGTTTTCTGAGAGGCATTGGCCTGACCACTTATCAGATTATGGAATTTGGCACATTAGCAGTTATTCTAGATGGCGTTTCCTCTGGACTTGGTGTGTCTATGCTGCCACAGTCATCGATTGCCAAGGCGGAAGAACAGGGCATAATCACTTCCCACCGTTTGCCTGAAGAGTATCGAGATTTGCAGGTATGGTTTGTGCATAGACATGACACAATTTACTCAAGCGCGTTAACCAGGTTAATACAATTAGTTGAAACTAGACAATAATAGTTCACCCGCAACGATCGATACGTCGAATGTTAGTGCTAGACCATTTCATCAAACAATTTAAGTAACACGCAGCAGGAGGAAATGATGAATTTTATAAAAGATCAACTAGCAGGATACGGTGTAAACGAACAAATGACAGGTTATCTTTCGAATATAATCATGGTCTTATTTATAGCACTACTCTCTGTACTGGCCAATTTAATAGCCAAAAAAATCGTGCTGAAGATAATTATTCATTTCATTAGTAAGGATCGGTATGCATGGGATAATATCGTTTTGGAGAAAAAAGTGTTTCACAAGCTGTCGCATCTTGCGCCAGCCTTCATCATCTATTTTTCTGCGTCTATCTTTCCGCTATATCAGGCTTTTATTGAAAAATCCGCCTTAACTTATATGATTATTGTAACTATCACGGTGTTTAATGCACTGCTTAATGCCATCGATGCTATTTATCGCTCATTTGAGGTCTCCAAGATTAGACCGATCAAGGGGTACATTCAGGTTGCAAAGATTATTCTATTTGTCATTGGTGTTATTGTGGTGATCTCTAACCTCATTGGTCAGAATCCATTGATTATACTTAGTGGGTTAGGTGCATTATCAGCTGTTTTTATGCTGATTTTCAAAGATTCTATATTGGGCTTGGTGGCAGGTGTTCAATTATCATCTAATGATATGGTGCGTGTAGGCGATTGGATCGAAATGCCTAAATATAATGCGGATGGTGATGTAATTGACATTACATTAAATACGGTAAAGGTTATGAATTTCGATAAAACAATCACCATGATTCCTAGCTACGCCCTTATTTCAGACTCGTTTAAAAACTGGAGGGGCATGCAAGTATCTGGCGGCAGAAGGATTAAACGAAGCGTTCATATCGATACAAGCAGCATATGCTTTTGTACAAAAGAAATGATGGAGGAATTCCAGAAGATTCACTACCTTTCCGATTATATAAGGGCAAGATTAAATGAAATTAGCATTTATAATATCGAACATCAAATCAATACGGAGAGTAAAGTAAATGGAAGACATCTCACGAATGTTGGTGTATTCAGAGAATATATCCATGAATATCTGAGGAATCATCCTAAAATTCATAAGGATATGACACTGATCGTCAGACAGCTAGCGCCAGAGGATAATGGGCTGCCCTTAGAAATCTACGCGTTTAGCAATGATACTAACTGGGTGGTGTATGAATCGGTTCAAGCTGATATCTTTGATCACATTTTTGCAGTTGTACCGATATTTGGGCTTCGTGTCTTCCAAAACCCGACGGGCCATGATATCGCTCGCTTAAAAGAAAGCAAAGAGTATTCATCAGGATACTGAAGATAAAAATGATTTGCAGGAGAAGGCATTTCTTAATATCAGTAAAAAAGCGACCATCGTGGTCGCTTTTTTACGTTTTTTTCATTTTGGAAAGGTTCATAAAACGTACGATTTATTGGGGTTCGGACATAGCTGAAGACTCTAATGGAAGTTCCCAGATTCATTTTCTGAGAATTTTCCATCGCTGTCATGTAGAGCTTGTTTGCGGCGATCATTACGGGCTTGCTGCTGCTGTTGGGCTTCCAGGCTGTTTACGGGCGTGGCTTCCAGGCTGTTTACGGGCGTGGCTTCCAGTTCTTTTACTGTGTTGATTAGATTCTTATCTGGTTGATTTGCACTCAATTGAAAGCTCCTCCCTTGATTATCTAATGGTTGTGATTTTTATTATGTGCTGGCTACTGTGTGGCTATTCGTGTTGTATTTTCACAAGAGCCCAGGATACATTGCTGAAAGTACGGGTGTATCAATGTTCTGTCCTATAATCATTAACTCAGAATACTGTTAGATGTGAAAAATATGAGCAAATGATTGTATCGGAACTGATTTCTGTTCTGATATGTTGAGGATGTTTTAGTCCCATAAAATGTAATATTTTCAGGAGGTGAAAAGGAAACTTTATATCTTCTTGCAAGCGGTTACAATTCTATCTGCAACAAATTAGAATCAGGAGGGAAAAAATGAAAAAAAGTATTGCCAAGGTAATCAGTATTGGTGTGTTGTTTTCTCTTGCACTTTCATTGATAGCAGGTGGATGGACAAATACAGTAGTGCATGCTGCTGGTCTTTCGATAACAGGCAGTGGAGGCTGGAATGAAGCGGCATATGTGGAATGGTCACCTGTAAGTAATGCGACAGGATATAACGTATATGTTAAACAGGAAAGCGCATCAGATTCGGGGTACCAACAGATTGATAATGAATTGATCCGCAAATATTCTTCCTATTGGAGAGCGGATGCTGTAGGGCTTGCAGCTGGAAGTTATGTAATGAAGGTTGAAGCTACCCTGTCAGGGGGAGGAACGGCAACTTCGGTATCAAATACGTTATCCGTAACGTCATATGATCGATCTGGGTTTGCTTTTTCGGCAAGCTCGCCATTTGGTACGGGTTCTGGCGCTTATAATGAGAATGGAACCCTCAAGAATGGTGCTCAAGTGGTGTATATAACATCTCAGAATGCAAATACCGTAACACTTGATGTGAAAATCAACAGCTCAGATGCTGTACAAACAGGCGTTGGTCTTGGTAACATCTTGGCTCTGAGACAAAAGGGTTATGATACAACCCCGCTTGCCATCCGAATGATCGGTAAAGTTACAGCTACTGACCTGAGTGGACAGCTTAACAGCAGTGGATATCTTGAAGTCAAAGGTAAAAATAATTATTCGGAAATGAATATTACAATCGAAGGTATCGGAAAAGATGCTTATGCATACGGCTGGGGATTGCTGCTTAGATATGTTGGTAATTTGGAAGTAAGGAATCTGGGTGTGATGTTATTTCCTGACGATGGCATTTCAATGGACACAGGCAATGCGAATGTATGGGTGCATAATAATGATATTTTCTATGGATCCGCAGGGGGCGATGCAGACCAAGCCAAAGGTGACGGATCTACGGACCTCAAAAAAGGATCGACGTACATTACCATCTCGTACAACCACTACTTTGATTCCGGAAAGGCTGCTCTAGTCGGACTTAGTGAGTCTGCAGAATTCTTTGTTACCTTCCACCATAACTGGTTCGATCATTCGGACTCCCGTCATCCGCGGATCAGAGTAGCCTCTGTTCACGTCTATAATAACTTCTATGATGGAGTCTCGAAATATGGTGTCGGCGTTACAACCGGAGCATCGGCTTTTGTGGAATCCAATGTCTTTAGAAATACTAAAGATCCAATGCTTAGTTCCTTACAGGGTACAGATACTTTAGGTGAGGGTACGTTCTCGGGTGAAAATGGAGGTGTGATTAAAGCTTATAACAATCTTATTGTTGATGCTTCAAGTCTTATCTACGCTAACTCCAATACAGGGACAGCTCCGGCAAATGCAGCCTCATTTGATGCCTATTTAGCCTCGTCGAGAAATGAAATCGTCCCAAGCTCATACAAAGCATTAAAGGGCGGAACAGCTTATAATAACTTCGATACGAGTGTCCAAACTGGAGTGAACGTATCGAATATTGACAACGTAAGCAATGTGGAACAGGTTGTTACGGCAAAAGCCGGACGCCTGAATGGCGGAGACTTCATATGGGCATTTAATGATTCCGTGGATGACGCATCGTATGCGCTGAATACTGCACTGATGTCTGCAATCAGAAGCTACACAACGGGGCTTGTCTCTGTAGGGGGCAATTCTAACCCAACAAGTCCGACACCGACTCCAACGGCTACTCTTGTGCCAACACCATCTCCAACAATAACACCAGAACCAACAGCAACACCTGTACCCACGACGACACCGACGACAACCCCAGTGCCGACAGCAGGAGCAACCGTTCATAACTTTACCACTGATGGAACAACGAGCAGCTTCTTCAATGTCCAAGGGAATCTCTCAACAAGTAAGGGAAATGTGACATATCAGGGGTTAACCCTAACTCAATGTCTAAAAATCGAGAGTGTAACCAGTATTCAGTTCACAGCTGCTAAAGCTTCAACCCTAACCCTAGTGTTCAATACAGAAGGAACTAAAATAAAAGTGGATGGAACAAGTTATCCTATAACGAATGGCATTGCCACTATCTCACTTACTGCGGGTGCACATACCATTACGAAGGATAGTACGGCTAATCTGTATTATATGAAGTTGGAATAGGTAGTTTTTTATTAAATATAGGCTGCTGAGGATATTGTAATATCCTTAGCAGCTTTTTTGGTCAGGGTCGCTATTTTTTATGATCTTAAGACTCTAATCATTGCAGATTGTTAGTGTTTGGTTAAGACTATATTATTATCGGCAATTTTTTTTGTGGTAATTGACTTCATATCAAACGATTTGTACGCTGAGGACATAGTTTATCAGCATGAGGGATTACAATATGAAGCTTAAAGATGATTACCGAACAATTTGTTACAGAATTATTGGAGCATCAGCAACTGGAGGACTTGGTCATCAACTCTTTTAATGATCAAGTTGTGGTTCGGCTATGGGCAGAGCATGAAGAGGTAGACGTTTGGTACGATAAGCTGAAGCCTGTGATTGATAGGATACGTGAGCAGATTACTCATTTTTTGAAATTTCCGGCGACGATCGGTTTGAGTCGAATCACATCGCATGGGGAAGAGTTGTATGATTTAAATCGTGAGGCGCAGTATTAGAAGGCGTGCGGAATGAACATGTTTATGTTTCGTGCGGTCCAGTGATTGATGCATCGATTCAAGCTGGTGGTAATGCTTATCGCTTCGGCTGTGATCTGTCTGCTGCATTCAGTCAGGAACAAGGTGAAATAGCATCTCATGAGGTGACTTGCACATTAATTAAGCGTAGCAAGTGATGTCAACGCTCGAGTGACACTGATCCACAACGGAAGACAATTTTACAAACCGTATACACGTAATTAGGCTACCTAGGTTCTGAGCTCAGGTGAATTGTGATTTGGCATAGCTACTATTCGGGTCCACCATGTAAAACCACATCAGCAAGAGGGTGTGGTTTTTGCTTTATCTATAACCTCTAGGGGTCCTCGTAACAATTTGATCATATTTTTTTGTGTAATAGGATCCTTTTTTTAAGAAAAATGTAGAATTCTAGTATTTGGAAGGTTTATATGTTAGATTATGTATGAATTATCTAGATGTGATTACGGCTATTGCCATATTGGATGAGTATCGTCAGATAAACTAGATTAATAGTGACCCTGCCCTTAGGTTCCTTTCATTGAGATCTATAATCTTTCATTAATAGCTAGAAGGAGAATACTATGAAAATAATACTATTATCTGGCGGATCTGGAAAGCGATTATGGCCGTTATCAAACGACTATCGTTCGAAACAGTTTATAAAGGTAATGAATAGTGATAATGGCATTAATGAAAGTCAAACTTCAATGATTCAACGAGTATGGAACAACTTAAAAAAGTATGATCTTGCTTCTTCGGCGGTAATTGCAGCAAGCAGGGTGCAGCAAGAGGTTATCGAATCTCAACTTGGCGATGATGTTACTCTGGTGCTCGAGCCTGTTAAGAGGGACACTTTCCCAGCAATATGTCTGGCATCGAGTTTTTTGCATACGAAATGGTATGTGAACGAAGAAGAGGTAGTTGTAGTCATGCCTGTCGATGTTGAAGCAGATGAAGGCTTTTTTGTTGCTATTAGGCAGCTTGCGCTTGAATTTGAATCATCGACAGCTAATATAGGGCTTATTGGCTTGAAACCGACGCATCCTTCAGAGAAGTTCGGTTATATACTTCCCGATTCATCAGATGAAGCTGCAGCTTTGTTAACAATTGACCGATTTGTTGAAAAGCCTACTTCAGACGAAGCATCACAATTGATTGCTATGGGTGCACTCTGGAATTGCGGGGTATTTGTTTTCCGCTTAGGCTATTTACTTCAATTATTGGATGCGGCACAATGGCCTACGCAATACGAGGAGCTTCTTACTCAATATCATAAGATGCCAGCCATCAGTTTTGATTATGAAGTGGTTGAGAAGGAAAGAAACGTTGTCGTGAAACCGTATGAAGGAAAATGGAGTGATTTGGGAACTTGGGATGAATGGACAACCACGATGCCGAGTTACTTAAATGGGAAAGGTATTCTAAGTGAGGATAGTGTGAATACACATATCGTCAATGAATTGCAGATTCCAATTGTTGTGATGGGGATTTCCAATGCAATTATCGCTGCCAGTCCAGACGGGATATTGTTCTCGGATAAAAAACTTAGTCCCAAGCTTAAGGAGTTAATAAAGCCCATTTCTGCAAGGCCTATGTACGAAGAAACCCTTTATGGATGGTACCGTGTGATTGATATAGAGAAAAATGAGATGGACCAGCAAGTAGTTACGAAGCGAGTGCATGTGTGGGCTAGAAAACATATTAGCTACCAAATTCATAAGAAGCGCGATGAAATATGGACGATTATTAGCGGAAATGGGGATGTTGTTGTTGATGAGCAACGGTTTAATGTGAGTTCAGGGGATGTGATTCATATTAAGTGTGGATCGAAACATGCAATTAGAGCAATAGATAGCCTTGATCTGATTGAGGTTCAAATTGGTGTTGAAGTTAGTGAAGAAGACATAACAAGATATGACTACGATTGGGAAGAGCACAGGCTACTAAGGAAAGGAAGAATATTCGTATGAAGCCTGTACGCATTGGGGATGCACTGTTGAGAGAAGGCTTAATTACGAGCAAACAGCTGCAAGAAGCTATTGACTACCAGACAAGATCTGGCGGTCGACTAGGCGATATTATTATGAAACTCGAAGGTGTAGATCGCGAAGCGATTCAATTATTCACTCAGCAGCTTCCAAGCAAAGGACGACTAGGCGAAATGCTGGTGAATACAGGGCAGATTACACAAGAACAACTGGATCAAGCTCTTTTGTTTCAACAGAAAAGTGGAGGTATCTTAGGAGATATTTTGTTATCGTTCCGTTTTATTGAACCTGATCAATTATATCGGGCCATTGCCACTCAGAATAATATGGGCCGTATCGGTGTGGAGTTTTCATTTGAGCAGGAGCATAAATTGCCAGAAACGATGGCCCGTGCTTATAATGCGATTATTTTGAATAGAGATTTCAACCGGTATTTGGTAGCGGTGAGTAGTATTCTATCTCAGCAACAAGTGGGGGAACTTGAAAGATATCTGGACAGCCCGATTGAACAAGTAATGGCAACTAGAGACGAGATGGAATTATTCTGGAAAGAAGTTTACGTCGAGGAGCTCATGCTGGAAAGTACGGATAAGCTAATAGCCGAAAAACCAGAGGATTCCGCACATATTACATTTACGCAAAGACAAACTATGGGATTACTTTTATCCGGAGTATTATTTGTGGGTGGCTTGATATGGGATTGGCTGTGGACATTAATCATATTTAACATCGTTGTTCAAATCGGATATTTAGTGATGTCGGTCTTTAAGTATTCCATTTTAATCTACGGGGCAAAGGAATCAGCTCAGCTTAGGTACACTGAGGCAGAAATTGCAGCTATAGATGAGAGAGCCTTGCCGGTATATAGCATACTGGTTCCTATTTATAAGGAAAGCAATATCATTCCACAGCTTATTCGAAATATTGAAAACTTAGATTATCCTAGATCGAAATTGGATGTCAGGCTGCTAATTGAAGAAGACGATGTCGAAGCCCAGGAATTGCTGAGAACGTTCAAGCCTCCATCTTACTTTACGGTGCTTGTTGTGCCGCACAGTCTGCCTAAGACTAAACCAAAAGCTTGCAACTACGGTCTTATACGGGCAAGAGGAGAATATGTAGTTATCTATGATGCGGAAGATCGTCCGGATCCGGATCAGCTGAAAAAGGTATACCTTGCCTTTCAGGCGAGTCAAGAAAATGTTTGCTGCATACAGGCAAAGCTTAATTATTACAACAGCAATCAAAATCTGCTAACCCGCTGGTTCACTCATGAATATAGTATGTGGTTTGAATTGCTTCTGCCAGGAGTAATGCAACTCGATATTCCAATACCTTTGGGAGGCACATCAAACCATTTTAAGACGGATGTATTGAAGAAAATTAATGCGTGGGATCCGTACAACGTGACGGAAGACGCGGATCTTGGAGTTCGACTATATAAAGAAGGATACAAGACGGCTATTGTTGATTCCAGAACATGGGAAGAAGCAACAAGTCGAGTAGGCAACTGGATTAGACAGCGGTCGAGGTGGATTAAGGGCTATATGCAAACATGGCTTGTCCATATGCGTAATCCGGTTCAGCTGTGGCGTGATCTCGGAGCGAAAGGCTTTTTTGGCTTTCAAGCGATGGTGCTCGCCACTCCCATGCTTCCTTTATTAAACCCTATATTTTGGACAATGCTGTTGTTATGGTATTTGGCGAAAGTGGAAATCATACCTCTATTTTTCCCAGGTCCAATTTATTATTTCGCCGCCTTTGAATTGTTTATTGGCAATTTTATTTTTGTATACAGTCTCACTGTTGGTATTTACTGGGTAACTAGGGATTTGCATAACAAAGGAAATAAAGTATTTTCATTTTCACTTATCAAATACACATTGTTGACGCCGATTTATTGGGTGTTGATGAGTATCGCAGCAATTAAGGCGGCAATCCAACTCGTCACCAAACCATTTTATTGGGAAAAAACGACACACGGACACGCTACTATGGATACACATCATGCAAACTCAAAAATGGATACATCGATGTAGGCCAACAAATTAATGGATAGGTGAATTGAATGTCAGTTACTTGGAAACGATCAATATACATTATCTTTTTTTTAGTTTTGTTACTAGAGCTGGGGGTAGGCTATTACTTAGCATCCATTTATGGATTTATGTCGGGAGACGCTTCAAGCCGTGTAGCTAATGCTTTCTATGTCCTTTACAGTCGTGAGCCGAGCCTTGCAAATATTGGGTTTGTATGGAATCCTCTCCCGAGTTTTATGGAGATGATTTTACTTGTTTTTTATCCCATATTCCCGGCGCTTGCATCAGAAGGATTAGCTGCTGTTATCGTTTCCAGTTTATTTGCTGCTCTAACTGCAGCGTTATTAGTAAAGGCTGGCAAGCAATTCGGTCTGAACAAATGGTTAAGCATCGTCTTTGCGCTGCTTTACGCTTTTAATCCTTATATTTTTTATTATGGAGCCAATGGACTAACAGAGGTCATCTTCATTTATTTCATTAACATAGCTGTGATCCAATTGCTGCTCTGGATGCATAAAGATGGTGCAAGACCTTTGGTCATAGCAGCCATTGTACTTGCATTTGCTTTTTGGACACGTTACGAAACCGTATTTTTTGGGGCAGCACTAGCAGTAGCGGTCTTTATCTGGATAATGCAGACCAAAAAGGAATTAATGAAGGATCGGTTGCAGCAAGTCGAGGGAACGTGGATTCTTCTATTAACGCCGGTTGTTTTCTCAGGATTGCTATGGATTTTCTTCAACTATACAATAATGGGGGATGGATTTTACTTTCTAACATCGAACTACGGGAATTTAGGACAAGCTACCTTATTAATGGAAGATGAGAAATTCACTTCGCTCGTTAATAACCCTATTCCTACTTTGATTTTCGTTGCAGAGCGTTTATGGTATTTCAGTATACCGCTCATTATCATATTTGTGATGCGTATCATAGAGCGGCGAATATTCAGATGGGATTTTCTCATGCTGCTTATTCTTGCACTCTCAGTTCCTTCAATGCAAGTTATTCTTTTACTAAGAGGAGGTACTGCAGCGTGGATTCGATACTATATGTATGTATTTCCGATCGTTGTTGCATGGATTCCTTACGAGATTAGCAAAATGAGATTTCGTAAAGTAGGATCAACGCTGCTCCTTATTGGGATGCTTATAAGCGGAGTAGTCATGGGGATGATGATGAATAATCCGAAAATCGCATCCGATGAATATGAGGCTTTCCGTCAAAATAAACTGTTTGAAGAACAACAAGCTGGCGCAGCGGTAACAGCATTCATTAATAAAAATGTGCCTAATCAGATAATTCTTACGGACTCATTCAGCAGCTTCAGAATTATTATGGGCAGCAGTAATCCTAAAAATTTCATTATAACAAGTGATGATGATTTTGTAGAATCGCTTGAAAGTCCTGCAGAGCACAACATTGATTTTATCCTGCTTCCAAACCCTAAAGCTGTTCTGTCTATAGATGGTGTGAACCAAAAGTATCCGGATCTCTTTGAAAATGGAGCAGAGTGGGCTACATTGTATCAAGAGTTTAATGGTTATTGGAAACTATATAAGGTGAAGTAGGCTTGAAATAATGAATCCTTCACCTCCTATGTCCTAAGCTATAATCAACAACAAATTCCCTCGCCTCTACCCAAAACCACATCCGCATGAGGGTGTGGTTTTTTTGCTTTTTATGACCTGTCTAAAGACTTGTAGAAAAGCATATCCTGCCAGGATTATTTATCCATAAAATGTAAAAATGTCACATGATAAATTGATGACTGCAGTCACTATTTATCTTAATTTAAAAGTATTAAAATAAAGGATGGTCCTAAAGTTCTAAATTTTGCTAGAGTGAAGCCTGATGAAAACAACAAAATGTTGAATCAATCATAAAAGAATTTATTACTCACTGGAGGCTGCTCTTAAAGATGAACCCACAACTGTTAAGAGATTTCCCGTTCTTCGAACATCTTGATGATGAATATTTAGCTGAAATTGCCAAGTTATGTAACGAGCGTACTTATATAAAGGGAGAGTCCATCTTTTTTGAAGGTGAAGAGGGAGAAGAACTCTATCTGGTTATATCTGGAGTTGTTCAAATCTATCAAGATAACCACTCTAGGGATGTAATCCTTTCTATTTTTAGAGAAGGTGATTTCTTTGGAGAGATGGCTTTATTGCAAAATGAAAGAGCACGTTCTGCTTCTGCAAGAACCATTGAGAAATCCACCTTATGTATTCTGAAAAAACGCGATTTCATACCCTTATTAAAAAGTAATCCGGAAATACTAATCGGCATTTTGGAAACAGCGTTAGATCGTCTACGTGATGCCAATAAATTAATAACAGACTTGACCGTTATTGACGTGCGTACGCGCATTGCTCGCGTGTTGTTGCGTCTAACAGAACAGCATGGAGTGCCCTCTAATGAGGGTGTTCTAATCGATTTGAAGCTGACGCATCAACACCTGGCGGATATGACAGGAACGGCGCGCGAGACCGTGACAAAATCATTACTTGGATTACAGGATGAGCAGTTAATACGTATTGATCAGAGGAAAATACTCGTGTGCAACATAGATAGACTTAGAAATATACTTGATGTAATTTGAGTCTGACTATTTGGAAATTGTAATTGGGGTTACAGACCATTAATCACCCAAAATGATATAACAATATTAACAAAGAACATGACCGACCATTAATAAATGAAAAGAGGAAATGAAATGAGTGTGAAAAAATTAGTTTTATCTATGTCAGGTACTTTTGTACTGGGGATCATTGTAGGAGGGGCATTGTTATATAACAATTCGGTTTATAACTCTGTTAAGGATGCTCTAAATGGAAATGCCACGCAAAATTCTGTAGGCAGTGTTAATGGAGTTGGTGGTGTGACACAGGTTAACATTCAGAGCATGGATCTTGAAACAGCAATGATGGCTGTACAGTCGAGTCGTGCAAGTATGTTAGAGGATCAGTTGAAAGATCAAATTGAATCCGTACAAGCCAAGAATGAAACAATCTCAAAACTGAATCAATTGTTGGGAGTTATCAATGAAGAGCTAGCGAAGCTTCCTTCAGGTGCTGGGGCCGACGCTGCTGTGAATCTGGCAGATGACAAGGGGGCCATGTTTACTGCTATGAGTATGGCTATACCGCAAACCAAAGGGGAACTTGAGAATTTGTTGGGACAAATCAAATCACAGATTGATAGTGCAAGCAGTAGTCAGCAAATGGACATGCTGCGCCTACAAAGTCTAACGAATAAACGTAACGAAGCTTTTGATACAATGACAAATTTTATTAAAAAAATGCAAGATTCCAGAAGTAGTATTATTGGAAATATGCGGTGATGAGTTAAACCTATGATAGCCAATGCTGTAGTCGATTTTTTACGTGATCATCCGTTATTACGAGGTATTCCTGATGATGAGCTACGAAATGTAATTAATGCTATAAAACTTGTGTCTTTAGAGGATGGACAGCGACTTCTTATGGAAGAGTCCACCTCTAAGGACTGTTTCATTATATGGCAGGGGAAAGTGCAAGTCACCTCGGTTAACTTAGTTGGGCAGGCACTGCTCTTGGCTGAACTTGGACCGGGTGAGTTAGTCGGAGAGATCGGTCTTATTCGGAACGTACAAAGATCAGCTAGTGTTACAGCAATCGGGCCAGTACAAGCTTTGCGTCTAGACCGTTCCTCGTTCGAATATTTGGCGAAGCTGAGTCCGTTATTTTATGAGAGTGTACTTGTGAATATACGGATCCGAATGATCCATAGTATGCTTCGCAAAGCGACAATTTGGTCGGTCATCCCTGATGCTGAACTTCGGGGTCTTGCAGAGATTACAACGATCAAGAAAGTAACGAAGGGCGAAGAGATTATCGTAGAAGGTGCAGTAATGGATCAATTTCTCATGATTAGTAGCGGGAGTATCGAACTTCGTGGCCAAAAGCGGCGCGAGACTGTACTTCGTGAAGGGGATTTTTATGGTGAGACAGAGTTACTAACGGACACGGCCTCTTTGCACACTTTGATCGCGTTAGAAGATAGTGAATTGCTAATCATGGGCAAGTTAGAATTCTTAACTATACTCGATTATTACGCTCCGGTTCGTCAACAACTCATTGAGTTTCTAAATATGCGAACACCCCATCTGATGGAGAGAGTTACAATTGCTTTTGGCGAGGAGTCTATTATCGAGGATAATGAATCGCTACCTAAAGCCAAAGACAATTGGATTAACCAGTTGCTGTGGCTGGTCGGTGGATTCCTTGTCTTATCCTTTTTGGCACTGTTCCTTCATAGCCAATGGTGGAAGATCGCCGCCTTAATTGTTGGAGGTGTGGTGGGTCCCATAGCATTCGTAGCTTTTGTGAGAAATCAACAGTTAATAGGCTTTCGTCAGAGGAGGCTTGGTTTAGTTTTTGTGACTACCGCAATTGTTGCTATCCCTCTGGCTTGGTATTTAGAGCGGATTTGGCTTTTTGAAGTAAAAGCAAGTTCCTTTGACTTTTCGCAGTTTTACGTACCTTTGTCTGTAGCTCTAATAGAAGAAACTGCAAAATTATTAGTCTGTGTGATGCTTGTTCGAACGCGAAAAATCCATTTTCTGATGGATGCAGTGGTGTTTGGTGCCGCAGCAGGAATGGGATTCGCTGCAGTGGAAAGTATTATTTATGGATGGGTGCATATAGACGAAGCCTCTTCACTTGGGATGCTCGCCGTCCTATGGATGAGAGCATTATTATCGCCATTCGGTCATGGAACATGGACTGCGATTGCAACTGTGGGCATCTGGTATGCAAGCAGCATGCATAAGCAATCGAATTTGGGGGACGGTAAGCCGTGGACGAGAGGGCTACGTGCAATGGAGATGTTTTTAGCAGCAGTCGTGATGCATGCACTATGGAATTATCACTTTGAATCGGGTCTGATTAAGGCGGGAGCTATGGCTGTAGTCGGGTTTATAGGACTCCATTTATTATTCTCACTTATTCGTAGGGGAAGAAAAGAGGAGTTCCATGCATTGAATATGTTGAATCCAACCACGCATGAGGCGATAAGGCATGACGATCAAGTGAAGCCTATGATGCAGGAGCTTTACTGTGAAGGCTGCGGGTCATTGTCTCCTCAGGGTACCCGCTACTGTGCACGCTGTGGCCAAGCATTAAGGGCTAAATGATAATTAGCTCTGACGTAGATCCAAAAAGCTCCGTTCCTAGAGGAACGGAGCTTTTTTACTTGCTCCCAGATCGACAGCCAAGGGCCAAACCGAAGATTGCTTTGTTACTTATAGTTCATTATGAATTTAATCAGAAAAGAGGTTTAGATTATGGCGGATACATCATCACAAAATGCAGATAAGCTGCTGAAAATACTTATAGTTACCTTGGGATACAGATATGTGTTATTTTCGGACAGGGGATCGCTGCAGCTCACCTCCACCATATAGATCCACAACTGAATGAGGTTATGGATTATCACACCATAAAATGTAAAAGTGTCATATGACAATTTGATGACTGGCGTCACTACTTATCGCATTTTAAAAGATTTATTATATAGATTGGATATAGTCACTGAAGGTGGCATGACCCTGATCCGCAGGAAACTTACAAGTCAATCCAGCGGTGCTTCAGGTAGCCGGAGGTAGCCAACCCCACAATAATATGTAACTATATTTTCCAATGTACTTCATTATCTACGTTGACGCAGAATATCCGTATCGATAATAACGAAATACGGGGCCTTTACGTTTATCGACCTGAAGCTAACGAAAACTTCAGATTTTTGTCCATTTTAAAGGGGGAAGACCATGTTGAAAGGAAGAAAACCAATCTTTTTTATTATCGCCGTTTTATTCGTCGGAATGCTGGCACCGGCGGCGGGTCCGGTTTTGGCGGCGGATCCGCCGATAACGACCCAATCGTTATCGGCAGAAAGTGATTTGTTATGGGACAGCGAATTTGGAGTGTTTAATAATGACATGCAAGGCAGGATATATACTGGCAAAGGTATTGAAGGAGGGGCTTATACGGCCCGAGGAGCCTTACGCTTCAATCTGGATTCTAGCCTCCCGCATCCAGGTAGGGCGATCAAATATGAGCTTCAGCTTTATGTGAACTTCAAAGAAGGAAGCGATCTTGCCAATTTTTATTTAGACGTGTACGGTTCGGACAATAACGATATGGATAATACGGACAGAGCCGTCTTTCCCCAAAAATCCTCGATTAACTATACTCGGAAATCCAATAACCAGATACCCAATGACGGATTCGTAACCTTTGATGTTACGCCTATTGTGGCCGAAATCACGAGTGCGGTTGATCGGCAGGCTACATTCATCCTTCAAGGCAATGAAAGTTTAACGAACGCACGCGCATTCGTCAGCTCAAAAGAGTATCCCACCGCAGCCTATCATCCTAAACTCATCGTCACCTATGCACAAAGCGATCCTCCAACTGGATCGATAGTGATTAACAACGGCGCATTGTACACGAATTCGAGCAGCGTGAAGCTGAATTTAACGGCTTCCGATCCAGATGTTGAAGATGTGTTGCAAGTGAGGTTTTCGAACGATCAGCTAACATGGAGCAAATGGGAAGACGTTTTGTCGAGCAAAAATTGGACGTTGTTTAATGCAGAAGGAATCCAAACCGTTTATTATCAAATAACAGACGGGAAAGATATCATAACTTTAAGTGATACGATTAAGCTTGATACCGTTAAACCGGTAGTGAGCGGCATCACGAATGACGGGCTTTATAATTCAAATCGGACGATTTCCTTTAATGAAGGCTACGCAATGTTGAACGGCAGTCCATTCACCAGCGGAACCGTCGTGAGTGTGGAAGGAACATATACGTTCATCGCGGTTGATGCTGCTGGCAACTCAACGACAATAGAATTTCAGATCGACAAAACCGCGCCTACCGTGTATGGCATTATTAATAATGGAATTTATAAAGCAGATATGACGATCACATTTAATGAAGGCGCAGCTACATTGAACGGAAGACAATTCACGAGCGGCGCCACGGTTTCCGCAGAAGGCAGTTACAAGCTCATTGTGACGGATGCGGCAGGCAACGTTACGACAGTCAACTTTAGCATCAACAAAACCGCCCCAAAGGTTACCGGTGTTGCTGACGGGACGAGCTACAATGTGGACAGAACGATCACGTTTAACGAAGGCACAGCGACTATGAATGGCCACTCATTCACGAGTGGCGCGACTGTTTCCGCAGAAGGCGACTATACGCTCGTCGTCAGCAATGCGGCAGGCAACATTACGACGGTTAACTTTACTATCGATAAAACCACCCCAACGGTAACCGGCGCTGCTGACGGAGAGAGTTACAATGTGAACAGAACGGTCACTTTTAATGAAGGCACAGCTACATTGAACGGAAGCCCATTCACGAGCGGCGCCACGGTTTCCGCAGAAGGCAGTTACAAGCTCATTGTGACGGATGCGGCAGGCAACGTTACGACAGTCAACTTTAGCATCAACAAAACCGCCCCAACGGTTACCGGTGTTGCTGACGGGACGAGCTACAATGTGGACAGAACGATCACCTTTAACATGGGCACTGCAACCTTAAACGGAGATTCATTTGTAAGCGGATCTGAAGTCAGAGACGAAGGCGACTACACGCTTATCGTAACGGACGGGACGGGCAAAGTTACAACCATTCAATTCACCATCGACAAAACTGCTCCTGCGGTTAGTGGTGTGACTGAAGGATCTAGCTATAATACGAACCAATCGGCTGCATTTAACGAAGGTACAGCGAGTATGAACGGTGATCCATTCGTGAGCGGCGCGACCGTTTCCGCAGAAGGTGACTATACGCTCGTCGTCACGGATGCGGCGGGCAACGTTACGACGGTTAACTTTACTATCGATAAAACCGCTCCAACGGTTACCGGCGTTGCTGAAGGAGAAAGCTACAATGTGGATAGAATGATCGCGTTTAACGAAGGCACAGCCACCATGAATGGAGACTCGTTTACGAGTGGCGCGACTGTTTCCGGAGAAGGCGGTTATAAGCTCATTGTGACGGATGCGGCAGGCAACGTTACGACAGTCAACTTTACGATGAATAAAACTGGCCCATCCGTAATCGGTGTTGTTTACGGAGCGAGCTACAATACCGACAGAACGATTACGTTTAACATGGGTACTGCAACCTTAAACGGAGATTCATTTGTAAGCGGATCTGAAGTCAGAGACGAAGGCGACTACACGCTTATCGTAACGGACGGGACGGGCAACGTTACAACTATTCAATTCACCATTGACAAAACTGCTCCTGTAGTTAGTGGTGTGACTGAAGGATCTAGCTATAATACGAATCAATCGGCTACGTTTAACGATGGTACAGCGACAATGAACGGAGATCCATTCGCGAGTGGTGCGACCGTTAGCGCCGAAGGCGACTATACGCTCGTCGTCACGGATGCGGCGGGCAACATTACTATCGTATCCTTCACAATTGATAAAACAAACCCGAAGATAACCGGCCTAACTGCAGGAATAAGCAACTATACGAGTCCGTTAACGATTGGATTCAATGAGGGTACTGCAACCTTAAACGGCCAGCCGTTCACAAATGGAGCGACAATTACTTCTTCCGCCAACTATGTGCTCGTCGTCACCGATGCAGCAGGCAATCAGACGAGTGTCGCGTTTACGCTGAATGTCCCAACCGCTCAATCCGGTTCGGATTCAGTTTCAAGTTTAGTTTCAAGCTTAAGTTCAGGTTCAGAGCTGGAGATTGAAATCAATGGAGTGAAACACAAGGATTTAGGAAAAGTAACAACTGCCGTTATTAACGGAAAGAAAGTGACAACGGTAACTTTCGACGAAGCAAAATTATCGCGTTACCTTGATTCCTTATCCAATAAACCATTCATTTTCATACCGGTTCACAATGATTCGGATCGTGTTCTTCTACTCTTAAACAGTCAAATTATCAAAACACTAAATGACCGAAACGCGGATATTCAAATTCAAACGGAGCTTGCTTCCTATATCCTAGCCGCCAATCAGATTGATTGGAGCCTCGTCGCGAAGAGCTTCGGATCGGAAGATGCGTTGCGCAACATGGAGATTCAAGTCGAGATTAATAATGCGCCAGATAGTGATATCGAGCAGGTTTCCAATAAGTTAGGGGAAGCCCGACTCTTGTCGCCGGTGATCAATTTCAACCTATCGGCAAAGCATGGTGGTACCACGATTGAACTCAACAAGTTTCTCAGCTATGTCGAGCGGACGATCACTATCCCAAATTCGGCAGATCCCTACAGTAGAATCATGACGGGCATAACGATTACGAAGGACGGAAACATCGTGCCGGTGCCAACCCGAATAGTGAAGGAGAACGGCAAGACATTTGCCGTTATTTACAGCCTGACGAATAGCGCCTATGCCGTAATAGAGAATTCTAAAACCTTTGCCGATATTCAGAAGCATTGGGCGAAGAAAGAGATCGAGCAAGCGGCGTCGAAGCTGATTGTCCAAGGCATCTCCGAATCGAGCTTCCAGCCGAACAAGCAAATTACCCGAGCAGAGTTCACGGCGATGCTGGTTCGGGCTCTCGGATTGCATGAATTCGATCAGTCGGCAAGCTTTTCTGATATTAAAAGTGGTCAGTGGTATTATGAAACGGTCTCCATTGCGGAGGGCTATGGGTTAGTAACGACAAGTAATAGCAGTCAGTACATTCCCAACGAGAAGCTAAGTCGGGAAGAAGCGATGGTGCTGCTGGCGAAGGCCATGAAGCTTGCCGGTTTAGAAACAACGATTACCGATCGTGAAGCCACCCAACAGCTTAGCGCATTCAAAGATCACCACTTGCTTAGCTTGTCCGCAAGAGCAGCTGCTGCGCTTAACATTAAATACGGAATCATTAAAGGCAATCAAGGTCAGCTTACCCCAGACAACGTCATTACACGTGCCGAAATGACCGTGATTCTACAGCGCTTCCTCGAAGCAGCTAAACTAAGCTAGCGACAGCGAAAACCTTCAACCGCAAGCCATGTGGTTGAAGGTTTTTTGTGTATCGAAAGGGATTTGATTAGTTTGTAGATTTATATAAGCGTACAATAGGCTGATTTTCTGAGTCTTTAGATGTTCTGAAGTTAATCAAGCAAATAAAACCATTTTATGGTATGTTTTTTGCGATGGATGTTATAACTTGGGAGCTGCATAAGGATGATAGGGAATACGACAGGGAATGCGACAGACAAAGAACGGACGATATTTGATCATGTTGGAAATACGATTAAGACAGAAGACCGAGAGATTCGAATTCTTGCCAAGTATGAGGAACCGCTGGTTGTCTTGCTAGGAAATGTGCTTAGCGATGAGGAGTGTAATGAGTTAATTGAATATTCTAGGCAACGATTGCAACGTTCAAGAATTGGTGAAGACCATGCGGTCAATCCAATTAGAACGAGCAGTGGTGTGTTCTGTGAGGAGAATGAGACGGTTACAAGAATCGAGAAACGATTCTCTCAAATTATGAATATTCCTATCGAGCATGGTGATGGCTTACAAGTTCTGCTGTATATCCCTGGCCAAGAGTATTTACCCCATCATGATTTCTTCACACAAACGAGTCGAGCAAGTAGCAATAATCGAATTAGTACGCTCGTGATGTATTTGAATGATGTGGAGGAAGGTGGAGAAACAGCTTTCCCTATGCTTAATTTAACAGTGAGTCCTAACAAAGGTATGGCGGTCTACTTTGAATATTTTTACGATAATCATGAATTAAACGAGTCCACCTTGCATGCAGGTACGCCGGTGATCAAAGGCGAAAAGTGGGTTGCAACAATGTGGATGAGAAGACAAGTCCTTCGCTCATCATAGAGGTATGAACATGTACTAAGTTCCACATGGAGTATCAGTAAAGACACCTTAAAAGGTGTCTTTTTTCATTTTAACGGCAATGTCTACTCCACCAAAACGCCATTAATGAACGTCATAGTTTTATCTTTGAATTCAAGGATAAATTTGTTTGGAAAATTCAGATCGGTTTGAATCTCCGTCCCCAACATAACTTTTTTTCCTACATCATCAAAGGGATTATGAATCAAGCCTCTAGGGGTATATTTAGTTTCGGAACCGATCACATTATTATTTTCATCGCGGATAAATTTAGTTTTTCCTGAGAACACCAAGTCCTTGCCGTTTTCCAAAGTCAGATGAACCTCCAAATGAGTCTTTGTCTTCTGATAATCGATAGTCACATCTTTAGAGGACACAGGGAAGCCAATCACAAAAAGTCCAATAAGAGCTGCAGCCAGTATGATTACCGATAAGATGGAAAGGACGATTACCTTTATGTTTTTTGATTTCACCTTTTTAAAATAATTAAGTTTGTTAACCTCTTCTTTATCAACAATAGGCACGTTTAGATTTGCTGTTGCGGTCATTTCATGATAGGACTGAAGGCAGCTTTCGCAGGTTTGCAGATGTTTTTCAATCTCTTCGTTGCTATGTAAAGAGGTTAGCTTTTCGATATAGGAGGGCAATAAATCCTGAATGATCTCGCATTTCATGAAGATCTTCCTTTCATTAATTTTTGTTTTCCACGGTAAAAGGTAACTCTTGCCCAGGTTTCATCTCTTCCGAGAATTTCGCCAATTTCCCGAAAGCTGAATTCTCCAGTCAAACGCAGATACAATACTTCCTTGGTATTTGGATCAAGTAAATGAAGCTGTTTAAATAACTCCATTTTATTTTGAGCTAAAATGAACTCAGTTTCTGTTGAATTTGCGTTAGAAAAAGGAGGGTCTTCTAATTCACAAGTCTTCCTTTTATTCTGCTTGTCCAGTTCCTGATACCACACATGCTTAGCAATTTGACAAAGCCATACGTATACTTTGCAGGTTCCATCATATTTGTGTATGGACTTTATAGCTCTATAAAAGGTTTCTTGGGTGATTTCTTCTGCCAGTAAATGATTATGGCAAAAACTAAATACGAATTTATATACTTGGGTTGAATATTCCCTGTATAATTGCTCGTTGTCCTGCATCCGTTCACCTCCTCACTTTATATATCCGTAAAAAGCTATAAACGTTACAGCCTTTCTAAAATAATTATGAGTATAACGAAATAACGCCTTGGGTGTGTAGAATGATAAAAATCCTTAGAAATGTAAAAAAAGAAGGACTGTTTTTCCTCTATAATTAGATGAGATCTTATTGTACAAGTTACAAGGGGGCTCATAAATGACAATAAAGGTGAACCGACAGTTAAATGAAGGTCCTAAAATAAAAAAAGAACAAGATATTGTCACGAGTATGATTCGTATATATTGTAAGAAAAAACATCACCATAAGGGGCTTTGCAACGAATGTCAGGATCTAAACGATTATGCTCTGAAGAGGTTAGCTTATTGTAAGTTCGGGGAAGTGAAAACGGCTTGTGCTAAATGCCCTATTCATTGTTATAAACCGGAGTATCGTCAAAGAATAAAAGGGGTTATGCGTTTTTCAGGTCCATGGATGTTACTATATCATCCCATTGAGTCAATTAGGCATATTCCATTACCCAATAAGCTGAGGAAATAAGTGAAAAACGGACATCATTTGATGTCCGTTTTAAGATCAAGCATTTTACGTTCTATTTTCCGCTAGGCAATAATTTATTCAATAAGATCGCAGCCAATGAAGCCGCTAGGATAGGTGAGCCTAATAAATATTGCGCGAATGAAGGTAAGGAATGCAAGTAGTCGCCAGGAATGAGTACCAAAGCTAACGTGATAATCATCGGGATTGCGATAATGTACATTTCTTTTTCGCCAATCGTTACGTTCTTCATCACCTGCACACCATTAATTGCAATGATCCCGCAGACGATAGCGAAGACGCCGCCGATTACAGCGGATGGAATGGAAGAGATCAGAGCAGCTAATTTACCAGAACAACCGAAGAGGACAAACCATCCTCCTACAGCGAGGAAAACCCGGCGGGAGGCAACACCTGTGATGGAGATAATTCCCGCATTGGTAGAATAGCCTGTAACAGGTGTTGAACCGAGTGCAGAAGCAATAAGACAGCCAATCCCCTCACCGATAACCCCTTTATTAATATGTTCGTCGGTTAAAGGTTTATTGATTACGTTGCTGACAGCAAACCAGGTACCTGTTGTTTCAGCTAGCAGTACGAGATAAATAATAACCATGGTGATAATAGCCGAAAAGTTGAACGAGAATCCGAAATCTACAAAAGCGATACGCGGCATGCTAAACCAGTTCGCCTTGCTAATCGCTGAGAAATCTAACACACCCATCATGTTAGCAGAGATACATCCAACTACTAACGCCATCATGACGGAAATAATTCGGAAGATCGATCCTTTATTACGGAACATAGAACCGAGAATCACGAATAAAAGGAGTGTACCTGCTGAAATAAGGGCTAACAAAACGTTCTGATTGATTGAAGCGCCTGAAGCTCCATAGATATTGTCTCTTATAGCAACAGGTAATAAAGACAGACCAACTATGAATATGATCGTACCACCTACAATGGGTGGGATAAAGTTCTTAACAATTTTATTAAAGATCCCGACATAGCCCAAAATAATAACTAGAACCGCACCGACTAAGCTGGCACCTAATACGGAACTCCAACCCAGCTCCCCGCCGCCACTAGCGGCATAAATACTGACGATCGCACCAAGCGGAACATAAGATGGACCTTGCGCGATAGGAAGCTTCATACAGAAATAAGTCTGCACAATCGTTGCAAGTCCAGCAGCAATAAAGGTAGATTGAATCAACGCGCTTGACTGATTCGGTTGTAAGCCGATTAACATTGCAATCAGGAAAGGAACTACATAAACGTCCATTGCCAATACATGTTGAAAGCCTAGGATGATGGATTTACCTAAGGAAACTTTTTCATCGGGTAGAACGGTTAATAGTTGTGACTTCAATGGCGCTTGATCTTGTACGTTTGCTTGTGTTTCCACTCAGATGCCCACCTTATATTTTCTAGTTTTATCGATCCTTAACGTGAATGAACCTTTTCACCCTGTACCCAGACTTCACGGATATTCTCAGGTCGAGCTAAATACATCATCTTTTGAAACACGTCCTCTAAATCTTCATTCCCATCAAAAATAGGCAATCTAGCAGATGGTAATTTCGTATCAATAATTTGAACATCCCATGTATAGCCTTCTAGTATCCGACCGATAGGTAAGCTTAAACTTTTACCACCGCCAGCAGTAGCAAGATAGAAAGCTTCATCAATCTTAATCCGTGATCCTAGTAATCCACGCTCTTGTGCAGGAAGGGAAGGATTAACGCCGTCCTCTAGCATTCTTGAAGACATTACAGCTTGTCTTATGTTATCGAAGAGACTAGGTGAAAAACCTCCAGAAATATCAGACCCTAAACCAATCTCTACACCTTTGGAGTGGAAATGAGCGATAGGGATGACACTATTGGCAAAATAAGCGTTTGATATCGGACAATGTGCAATAGCCGTTCCTGTCTCCGCAAATAGTTCTACATCGTCTTCTTCTAAAAAGTTACAATGTGCCATTACAGATTTATCACGGAGTAGACCGAAATCATGCAAGGCAAAAGCATCGTTCTTCTGGAATCGTTCTTGTACATAACCATGTGCCCAATCACTTTCACTACAGTGCGATTGAATATGAGTATCATATTTGGCGGCTAAGTCTCCTAAACCTTGCAAAGCCTCATTCGTACAGCTAGGAATGAACCTAGGTGTCACTACTGGATAAACGCCTTGCTTAGTAGATTTGGCTAGTTCTTTTACCGCTAGTATAAATTCTTCTGTATCTTTAAGTGCGGTGTCGGTGTCAGTGTCGCGATAGTATTCTGGATTTCCTTGAGGATCGTCCATTACCACTTTTCCAACGAGTCCGCGTTGCCCTTTATCCGCACATATTTGGGCTAATAGTAAACTGGCTTCTTTATGCACCGTTGCAAAATAAAGAGCTGTAGTAGTTCCGTTCGCAAGTAAAGTATCAACCACATCATCGTAGACCTTTTTAGCAAAATCCAGGTCCGAAAACTTAGACTCCAGTGGGAAGGTGTACGTATTTAACCAATCATAGAGTGGAATATCTAATGCAGTTCCAGATTGAGCCCACTGCGGGGCGTGAACATGCAAGTCGATAAAGCCAGGCAAAAAATACTGACCTTCAGCTAATCGATGGAAGTTGTCTTGGCCTTGATAAGTAGCTAGTAAAGTTTGATAGTCGGGTTCTTCTGGTGAAACGATCTTTTCTATCATTCCATCTGTATTAATGCAGTAGAGATGGTCTTTTAAAATTTGAATTTCCTTTGGTGATTTGCTTGAAAATGAAGTGCCTAGGAATATTTGCATATATTCAGTCATGATTTCCGCCTTAATGTTCGTCTTTTGGTGTTCGTTTGTTATTATAATCCGTAAAAAATGATAAGTCTATACCTAAAGTCGAACAAAGAAGGAGGGTGGGTGCTGAATTATGCCCTGATTAGATCATAATTGTTAGCATTAGGTAAAATGTATGCGGTTACTTACTTATGCTATAATACATATAGATAAATTAGGTTAAGCGCTTAAGAAAAATGGGTTAGGAGTGTTACTGAGATGAGAAGATATAACTTTTGGCGTCCGATCATGCTAATTATTGTCGCGTTGCTTACGAGAAGCCTGGTAACTAACGTATGTATTTTGTTTGGTATGCAGGCTGAAGTAGCGAGTAGTATAGGTACGCTGGGCATGGTCATCGCCGGTTTAGTGATGTATAATCGCATGAACATTCGCCGTCGAAAATAACGAACAGATCTCTAGAATCCGATCTATTTGGTTAATTAATAAGATATGAAATTAGCGCAGGAGCATTTGTTGACCCGTTATACATAAAAATCAATCCATCGGGATTTGTTTTTAGGACATAGCCAGTATCATAGAAAATAATGAAAAGGACGCCCTTAAGGGTGTCTTTTTTGGGTTGTTCAAGTAACTATACAAAACAATTATAGTCATTCTTTCATCTTTACCGCTGTAAATATATGTGAGTAAATAGGTGGGTAAAGAAAGGGGAGAGAAAGAATGCCATATGTTGATAAACTTCCCAAGTCCATAGAAATGCAGCTTACGGAACAACCGTTATTCCACTTTAGATCTGATTTAATGAAAGATGGACAATTCGGTGAGCAATGGCTTGTATTGACAGAGAAGGAAGTGTCCGTTTGGGGAACGGACGGGAGAATGGTTTCGAAGTTTTTTGTTTCGAGCATAACCGATGCTCGAGTAGTAGGTGGGGTAGGAGGCGGTTCGTTACTTGTAGATACTAAAGAGGGTCCAATCATTCTTATACGTTATACCGCATCGCTTACCTCTATATTTGGATATGCGTCTAAATTAATTGCTGCTGTAGCTAAAGGGGAAGAACGGCCAACGGCTTCTGAAAAGGAATTTCCAAGACATTGTCCGAAATGCCGCAATCCGCTACCAGACGATTCTCAGACCTGTCCGGTGTGTAAAAGTAACGGCAAGGTTCTATTTCGAATGTTAAGTTACGCTAAGCCGTATAAAATCCAAATGATCGCAGCAGCGATTATGCTGATTTTCACTACATTGATAGAGCTTGTTCCACCTTTTTTGACGAAAATGATTGTAGATAACGTGCTAACAAAAAAGGACATGGGTTCAACGTTGCTATGGATTGTAATTGGGCTTGCAGCCACCTCTCTGGTGGTTACTCTAATGCAGACTGTACGTGGACTTATCGGGGTATGGATTGGCTCGAAAATTATGGGTGATCTGCGTCATGATGTGTATCATTCCTTGATGAAATTGTCGTTATCTTTTTTCGATCGAAGACAGTCTTCGCAATTCATTGGACGGGTAAATAATGACTCTGAGGCGATGCGGCAATTCATGACAGATGGCGTAATATGGGTCTCGGGTGAATCATTAAGGGTGATCGCAATCTTCGCCATTATGTTTAGTATGGATTGGAAGCTAACGCTGCTAGCCATGCTGCCTATGCCGCTTATGGTCGTACTATCGACTGTATTATGGCCGATGATTGGCAGACGGTGGTACCAGCAGTGGAGATCTATTTTTAGACTAAACGCTCTGGTTGGTGATTCTTTGCAGGGGATTCGTGTGGTTAAAGCATTTGGTCAGGAAAATACCGAAATGTCACGTTATACTGTCGCTAATAAGGAATTGGTGCGGCACAATATCCGGATTGAAGGCTTGTGGCAGGGGATGTTTCCCGCCTTTGCGTTAGTTGCTGGCGTTGGTACCCTATTAATTTGGTATTATGGCGGCAGAACGGTGCTTGATGGACAGTTATCTATTGGTACACTAATCGCTTTGGTGACTTACCTCGGGATGCTCCTCGGACCTTTGCAGTGGGTAAGTCAAATGATCAATTGGGCCAGTCATGCGATTTCAGCTGCAGATCGGGTTTTCGAAATTATGGATACACCATCCGATGTGCCTGATACTACGAGCCCAGCTGATATTGGTCGTGTTAATGGTGAGGTAGAGTTTAAACAGGTCACTTATGGATACGAAAAGCATCACCCTGTGCTCAAGAACGTGGATTTAAAAGTAGGTGCAGGAGAGATGATTGGTCTGGTCGGACATTCAGGTGCTGGGAAGTCGACCTTCATCAACATGATTTGCCGATTCTATGACACAGATGAGGGTACCATCACCATCGACGGTGTGGATATCCGAAATATTAGCCAGTTTGACCTTCGGAGTCAGATCGGTGTAGTGCTACAGGAGACATTCCTGTTCGACGGCACGATTGCTGAGAATATCGCTTATTCTAAACCGGACGCTACAGAGCTGGAAATTATGCGTGCTGCTAAAATTGCCAATGCACATGACTTCATCGTTCAGCTACCTGATGGCTATGACACAAGGGTAGGAGAACGTGGGCATAAGTTATCCGGAGGTGAGAAGCAGCGAGTGTCTATTGCCCGAGCAATAATTCACGATCCGCGGATTCTAATTCTGGACGAAGCAACAGCTTCTGTGGATACAGTGACTGAGCGGCAAATCCAAGAAGCGATCTCGCGTCTGGTCAAAGGTAGAACGACATTCGCCATTGCTCATCGATTGTCCACTTTAAGAAATGCCAATCGGCTCGTCGTGCTGGAACGCGGTAAGATTATTGAGGTGGGTACGCATGAAGAATTGCTAGCAGTAGAAGGGGCTTACTTCAAACTGGTCGAAGCGCAGAAAGAAATGTCCCAGATCAAGGGGGTAGAAGTGCATGAGTGATCCAATCAGCGTCAGTGATGAATTGAAAGCTCAAGATAAAGATAAAGATCCCTATGAAATTAACATTTTTGAACCGGGTCTGATTTCCTTTAGCCGTAGTCAAGGTGGGGTGTTTCAAGGGGTAATAGAAGGTAAGGTTTATGAAGAACTAATCCTTTTTCGTATATTTCCTTTTCAATACAACACCCAGTATATTTCTGTGAGAAATTCTAAGAGTGAGGAGATTGGTGTCATTCGTGACATTGATCAGCTGGATGAGGAAAGTCGGGGGGAAGTGGACAAAGAATTGCAGCTGCGATACTTTCTTCCCGTTGTGACCCGAATTGATTCCATCAAACAGAAGGCAGATATGTGGATTTGGGAGCTGCAAACGAATCTGGGGCAGACCCGTATCGTTATGCGTAACCTGCATGAGCATATGCAGTACCCGAGTCTTTACCGCATCATTCTTACTGACGTCAATGGAAAAAGATGCGAAATTCGTGATTATTCCACTTTGGATATTCAGAGTCGGAAAAAGCTGAAAGACGTTTTATAGTGGAAGAAGCAAAGTGCTTGGTAGTTTATACTACTGAGTACTTTTTTGATCTGTGTAAACATCCGCTGTTATCCCTCCTTTTAGGATGAGGAAACGCATTGGATTGGAGCAAATTTGTCACTAAACTCCCAGTATATGTGGTAATATATTACAACTAGATGATTATTATATGGGAGGTATGTGAGTGAAGCATAAATGGATGAACTCGCCGTACACCTTTGCTTTAGGGATGTTTGCGATGATGGTTCCCAGTCAGGCTTTTAGTTCTTTTTACAGTTATTTTTATGTGGAGAAATTGGGCTTGGGCATTGGACTTGCTACACTGGCCAGAACAATCTTTCTGATCTGGGATGCGGTGAATAATCCGCTGTTTGGATACTGGTCAGACCGCACAAATACCCGCTATGGTCGGCGTAGACCCTGGGTGTTCGGCTCGATTCCGCTATTTATGCTGGCGTTTGTGCTGGTGTTCTCTCCACCCGGCGGATTATCTGAAAATGGACTCTTCACTTGGTTTCTAGTGACACTTATTTTCTATGAGGCTGTCGCTACGGTCTTGTGGGTGAACTATGGCGCACTGCTTCCGGAGCTCTTCCGTGGAGATCGTATTCGGGCAAAAGCCTCTGCGATTCAGCAAGGGTATCAAGTGGTTGCTCTGTTAATCGGTACGGCTCTAACGCCAATCCTTTTCGCAGCAATTAACTTCTCTAATATGGCTATTGTGTATGCCTGTCTCTTCGGCGTGTTTATGTTTTTATGTATGATGAATGTCCAAGAGAAGAAAGAGACCACTAAGACCGAACCGTTGAAGCTCATCCCGGCTTTTCGGGAGACGATTCGGAATAAGAAGTTCTGGGTGTTTAATATTTCGAACTCTTTTGCCCAAACGGTTAATGGACTTGTAAGCTCGATGATTCCCTTTTATGCAAAATATGTTCTACATATCTCAGAAGCACAGGTGTCTATTATGCTCGCGGCTGTCTTTGTCTCGGTCATTCCATTAGTGTTTGTGTGGTATTGGATTATTCGTAAAATGGATGGGGTCAAGGCATGGCGGCTATCGCTTATCCTATATACTTTATCTGTCATTCCGCTATGGTTCGGTTATGATCTTGTAAGTGGTGTGGCCGCTGGCATTGTTGTTGGTTTCGGACTAGCAGGATTTCTAGTAACCCCGGCAATCGTAGGTGGCAAAATTATTGATGAGGATGCGGAGAAGACAGGTCTGAGAAGAGAAGGCATCTATACCGCGGTAAGTGGATTCATCACTCGCTCGAGCGGATTAATTTCGGCGCTGGCTTTTTTCATTGTAGGGATGATCTTTGGTTACAAGGGTGGCGATGATCCAGGGTCTGATCCAGAAGCAACCTTCCGGTATTTAATAAGCGTGGTGCCGTTATGTCTGCTAGCGATATCTGTTGTCATATCTTTTACTATTAAATTTACATTTACGGGGCAATTGAGAGGTGATGCTGACTATGAGCAAAAGATTAATCATCAATTGTGATGATTTTGGGCAAAGCCCTGCCATGAATCAGGCGATTATGCATCTATTAGAAGAGGGAAAAGTATCTTCAGCGACGATAATGGCGGTGGCCCCTGGATTCGAGGAGGCAGCTAGATGGTGTAGCCGTAGGCAACAACGAAATGTGGGCCTTCATTTGACGATGACTAGTGAGTTTGAGGCTTTACGCTGGAGCAGCCTGACTGGGGATTCTTCACTACATGATGATGGCGGGCATCAATATAAGACGGTAAAAGAGTTTGAGCAGGGGGCACAGACAAAAGCTGTGCTGAAGGAGATTGTTGCGCAGTATGAGAGAGTGAAACAATCCGGAATCGTGATTAGTCATGTAGACAACCATATGGGAAGTTTATATGGCATGGAAACGGGACGCAGCTTGCTCCCGCAGACGTTGTGGAGAATTTCGCGCTGGGGATTGCCATCCCGGTTCTTTCGATACATCCATCCAGAGGATCCTCTTCTGGGATCGCTGAAAAATATTGAACGACCTGTTGCACTTGGATCCGGGCTGGCCGATACACTTGGAGTCCCGATTCCTGATTACTTGTTGTCGCATCCTTTTGGTGTAGAAGAGGGTGAGACGTACGATCGTTTCAAACAATCCATTATCACCAAGATGTATTCGCTACCTGATGGTGTTAGTGAAACCTATATTCATCCCGGAATCGACGATCCGTGGATGCTTGCAAATATACCACATTGGGAGAAGCGAGTCTGGGAATATCGCCTACCCTTTGATGATGATTTTACCTATGCGATTCGTGATGCTAGTGTTGAATTGACGGATTATCGCTATGTACAGGAGCATTTAAAGCGCCCACGGGTAAAATCTGCGGGGAGACTGTTAAAGCGATTGATAAGTTCATGAAAGAAAATAAAAGACACCTTGTGGGGTGTCTTTTGACTATCCCATTAAACCCTTCAGTCCATTCAAGAATGGGGAAATAGATTTAATCATATTGTAGCCCATTTTCACAACCGGCATGGTTCTTTGGATCATCCCTACGAAGCCCATAATTCTACCGAATCCTGAAGCGCCTGAACTTGCAGCCTCGGTAGCCCCTGCAGCTCCTCCTCCCATTCCAAAAAGTGAGCCGAATAACGGCATGAGTCCTGATACGTTCGCTTTCCGGGAGCGGGAAGAAGAGTGCTTTTTTGATTTTTTGTTTTTATTTTTATTTTTACGTGGTTTGGAGAGGGTCAATCCATCCTTATCGAGGCCAGTTATCCATCCTACATACGTACGTCCATCATGAAGCGTAACGCACACAGGTCTACCCTTGAGCTGTTCAGCTCGCTTGCGAATTTTTGCTCTGTTTGACATTTGTGGATCACCTCATTGGTCTATTTAATTATATATTACTCAGATATTCCGGTGTTGCTTGTGCGGGTTCATCATTAATATGAAAAGAAAGTCCAAAAAATTGGATGAGGAAACGACGTTATACATAAATATCGATTTCCAAGTATCTCTCGTGAAAGCCCATTGCATTTATAAAGGTGTTCTTCCGCTTATAAGATTCGAATAACAATTAGTGAAGGGGGTGGTAGGATGTTATCTGCATGGATTGGGAGTATTACTTTTGCGGGAGCGGCGATTCTTTACATATTACTGTCTTTAGGATTACCTTATGGAGAGTTCGCAATGGGTGGCAAACATAGAATCATGCCCTCACAGATGAGGATTGCGTGTGCGATCTCAGTTGTTATACAACTGATTGCAATCTCGTACTTGTTGCAGGCAGGCAACGTGATTTCTATTGGATTACCTTTTGATAGAGGCGTATGTTACTTTTTTACAGTCTATCTAATTCTCAATACCGTAATGAATATATTATCGAAGAGCAGAAAAGAAAGACTTGTGATGACACCTTTGTCTTTAATCACGGCAATTTGTTTTGGGTTTACTGCCATCATGAGTGGGTCTTGAGAGAGTTATTATCAGATAAAGATTCGACGTGTTTTGATTTTATGTATGCGCTTTCTTAGGACGCATCTCTATAAGGTGTGTTTTTTTGTATGTCTAGAGACTCTTGATCTAATAAAATAAAAATGTGACCTAGGTCTTTCTTCACACGTTAATATATTTAACACGAAATTATATTAATTTTACAATCCTATACGTTTTCGTCATGTTTGTGTGATATAATATCACCGAAATTATGTAAAAACTACTAGGGGGAATAAATCTTTATGGGATGGAAGACACGATGGAACAAGCCTCTCGCTTCTGTACTAGCAACTGCAGTGCTTTCTGCACAGGTACTAGGTGGAGTCGTTTTGGGTACGGTTTGGAGTCCGGACAAAGTAGCTGCTGCACCTGCTACACCTGCTTCTGGAGCCAAGGTTGAGCTCCGTTTGATGAGTACAACGGATGTGCACACTAATGTGTATGGTTGGGATTATTTTAAGGGTGCACCATCTGTAACCGTCGGTCTTGACCGCACGTCAAGTCTGGTGAAACAAGCGAGAGCTGAAGAACCCGACAACCTCCTGCTTGATAATGGTGACTTGATTCAAGGAACTCCGCTGGGTACGTACGTGGCGAAGAAATCGGAACTGAAAGATCCGAATGAGATTCATCCGATGATTGCGGCTATGAATGCTATGGGATATGATGCTGCGACTTTTGGCAATCATGAATTCAATTATGGTTTGCAATTTTTAGATCGTACTATAAATGGTAGCGATGGTAATGAGTTAACTACCGGTGCAAATTTCGATTATGTGAATGCGAACATATATAAAACAGATGGCACGAATGCCTTTGAACCTTTTGTTATCATACCTAAAACAATAAAAGACAGTAATGGTCAAGATCAAACGATTCAAGTCGGCCTAATTGGCCTTGTTACCCCTCAAATCATGGAGTGGGATAAGGTTAATCTGGAGGGCAAAGTAGTCGTTGAAGATATTGCTGCAACGGCAGAGAAATTTGTTCCTAAAATGCAAGCTAAAGGAGCAGATGTCATTGTTGCTATGGCTCATACTGGGTTTGATATCAACGCTGTTATAGGTGATGGTTCTGAGAATGACATTAACGCCTTGAGTAAGGTTCCGGGTATCGATGCGATCACATTCTCACATACCCATAAGGTATTCCCAACGGGAAATGACAGCACACTGGATGCTTTGTTCAAAGATCCGGACACTAAAAAGCCTTACGATAACGATAAGGCTGTGATCGATAATGTGAATGGTCACATTAATGGTACGCCTGCTGTACAAGCTGGCTACGGCGGTGCTTATTTAGGTCTAATTGATCTGGATATTGTATACGGTGATAAAGGCTGGGAAGTAGATAAGAAAAGCTCAAAAGCTTCAACTCGTTCTATCTATAAGACAGAGAATAAAGTGAATTATCCAACGGTCGAACCTGATCCAGCTGTAGATGCTGCTGCTGCGGCAGCGCATAACGCTACTATTGTTTATACTGAACAGAAGCTGGGTGTGACAACGGCTCCAATGAACAGTTATTTTGCAATGGTTCAGGACGATCCTACAGTTCAGCTCGTAACGTATGCACAGAAGTGGTATGTTCAGAAGTATATTGATGTCAATGTTCCTCAATATAAGGACCTACCGATTCTGAGTGTCGGCGCTCCATTTAAAGCAGGACGTAACGGCCCAGAAGAATACACTAGTATTGATGAAGGCAATTTGACTATCCGTAGCGCAAGCGACCTCTATCTATACGATAACACGCTCAAAGCGATCAAGGTTAAGGGTTATGTTGTTAAAGAGTGGTTGGAAATGAGCGCGGGTGCATTTAACCGCATCAAACTTGGAATCTCGACTCCGCAGTCTCTGTTGAATCCGGAATTCCAAGTCTTTAATTTTGATGTGATTGATGGGGTCCAATATAAAATTGATGTAACGAAAAACGCGAAGTACAATCCGGATGGCTCCATTAATGATGCTTCTTCGAGTCGTGTGACGGAAGTGACTTACAATGATCAGCCTTTAGATCTTGATAAGGATTTTATTGTTGTCACTAACAATTACCGTGCAAGCGGTGGCGGTAACTTCCCGGGTGTTAAAGGCTCAGAGTTGGTAGTAGACTCTCAAGATGAGAATCGTCAGGTCTTGATGGATTATATCAGTGAAGCTGGAACGATTGATCCTACTGCTGATGGCAACTGGTCCTTGGCACCTATTAAGGGTAGTGTGAAAGTAACATTTACTACAACGCCTAAAGCAGCAAGTGTACTTCCAACGAACATATACGATATGGGTCAGCAAAATGATAAAGGCTTCGGAATTTTCGAACTGGATCTAAGTGTGAAAACTCCTGCACCAACTGCAGATGTTGAAGTTCACCTTATTGGAATCAATGACTTCCATGGTCAACTAGACACAGTTTCTACAGTGAGCAATAAGTCTGTAGGCACAGCAGCTTACCTCGCGACTTACTTGAAACAGGCTCGTGCAAAGTATGAGAACTCCTTGCTCTTCCATAACGGTGACTCCGTAGGAGCATCGGCACCTGTATCCTCGCTTGAGCGCGATGAGCCGACTCATGCTTGGATGAATATGATGAAATTTGATGTAGGTTCCTTGGGTAACCATGAGTTCGACCAAGGTGTTGATGCGCTAATGACACAGCTTTATGGTGGTGCTGATCCAAAGAACAAAAAAATTATCCATGCTGGTTCTGATTTTGATTATGTGAATGCTAATGCAGTGTATGGTAAAACAGATAATAAACCAGGTCCACCGATTATTAATCCTTATGTGATCAAAGAAGTGGGTGGAGTCAAGATTGGGTTTATAGGTCTTGTAACTAAATCTACACCAAGCAAAGTTGCACCTTCCGGTACAGTTGGCGTATATTTCCTCACTCCTGAGGAGGAAGTAGCGGCTGTTGAGACATATGCCAAGGAGCTCCAAGCTAAAGGTGTAGAGACGATTGTCGTGCTTGCGCATGATCCAGCCTCTACTAAAGATGGCGTAACTACAGGTGAAGCTGCTGATCTGGCCAAAGCGCTTCCTGCGGATTCCCCGGTTGACGTTATCGTTGCTGGTGATAACCATGCTCTGGCAAACGGAACAGTAAACGGGAAGTTGATTGTACAAGCATACTCTTACGGTACAGCATTTGAAGATATCAAGCTGATTATTGATCCTAAAACAGGAGATGTGAAGGACAAGTCTGCTGTAGTAACTTCCACCTTCCATGAAGGTGTAACACCAGATCCAGAAAGTGTGGCACTGGTAAATGCTTACCTTGAGAAGCATCCTGAACTAACCCAACCAGTGGGTACAACTGATGGAACCGTAACTCGTACGGATGCTTATACCAAAGAAGCTGCCCTTGGTAACCTGATTGCTGACGCTATGCGTGCTGCTGATTTTGGTGATGGCGCAAAGGCAGCTGATTTTGCCTTTATGAATCCGGGTGGTATCCGTGCGGATCTTCCGAAGGGTGATGTAACCTTTGGCGATTTGGCTAAAGTTCAGCCGTTCGGCAACACGCTTGTGAAGCTGACACTAACTGGAGATCAGATCAAAAAGTTGCTTCAGCAGCAATGGGGCGTGAAAGCCGACAAATCACCAGATATCAAAACACTGCAAATTTCTGGACTGAAATATACAGCGAATATGTATCTTCCAGTAGAGGATCGCGTTGCCAATCTTACGCTGACTAACGGAACACCAATTAATCCTAAGCAGGAATATACGGCAGTCGTGAATAACTTTATGGCTGCTGGTGGGGATAACTATAAGGTTCTGACTGAAGGTAAGAATTCATTAGCTGGTCCGATTGATTTGGATGTATTCTACGATTACATTGTGAAGACGTTTGATCGCAAAGAGATCAAGGCGGTCATTGAAGGTCGTATTACAAACAAAGAGAAGGCTGATGATACGGGATCAGGCAGTGGCGATGGGGGTTCTAACGTTGTAACTCCAACACCTACTCCAACCGTGAAACCGACAGCATCACCAGCACCAACAGCAACACCAGCGCCAACTACTGCTCCAGCAGCAAGCTTCAAAGATCTGGGTAAGGTAGCTTGGGCGCAAGAAGCTATTCAAGCTTTGGCTGCTAAGGGTATCATAAAAGGGTTGGATGCAAATACTTTTGCGCCAACCAAAACAGTGACTAGAGCAGAGTTTATTACAATGCTGGTACGCGCACTGAATCTGACGGGTTCGGCAACAACCAGTTCATTCACCGATGTTAAACAAGGAGTTTGGTACACGGATTCTATCGCTGCTGCGGTGAAGGCCGGACTTGTACAAGGCTCTGGAAATGGTAAATTCGAACCGGGTCGTGAAGTGACTCGTGAAGAAATGGCTATTATGATTGCTAATGCATTGAAAGGTAAACTACAGCCGATTGATAAGAATGCAGCGCTGGGCAAGTTTGCAGACAAGTCCAGTATTGCTCCTTACGCACAGGACGCTATAGCACAACTGACCCAATTGGGAATTGTAAACGGTGTTGAGGGCGGTAAATTTGCACCTAAGGGCATAGCTAATCGCGCTCAAGCGGCAGTCATTATCTACCGTATGCTTGAACAAGCTTCATAATCCGACAGTTCTTCTGAAAAGTGTATCGATGATCCCTAATAGGGACTCGGTACACTTTTTCTTTTTGCATTAGGTATTGCCCTTTGCGCTAATATATGATAATTTAGTTCTGCACTGCATGATTCTTTTATATTTTGTGCGGTCGTGGCGGAATTGGCAGACGCGCACGGTTCAGGTCCGTGTGGGTTAATCCCCGTGGAGGTTCGAGTCCTCTCGACCGCATACCTAAGTGCTTATAAATTAGCTGTACTTTTGAAAGGCTCTTCAACCTGAAGAGCCTTTTTCTATTTATAAGGATATTTCAGATTTGGATAACTCTAATGTAAAAGAAGTGAAGCGAAGATGGAACCTAATGTAAATGTCAATACGAAGCGAAGTGTGCGGTTTCTTGAAAAATATTTTTCAGGAGAATCTTTAGATTATCGCCATATGATTGCTTTATTTATCCCTATTCTGGTAGATCAGGCCTTTATAGTAGGGCTAAATCTAGTGAATACGGCTATGATTAGTTCGTCCGGTGTGGCGGCTATCAGTGCGGTGAACATGATTGATTCCCTTAATCTTTTTCTCATTAGTGTGTTTATCGCGGTATCAACAGGTGGTACGGTTGTCGTAGCGCAGTATAAAGGAAGCGGTAATAGTCTTATGGTATCCAAAGCTACCGCAGGCGCCACTTCATCGGTTTCCCTTATGGCTTTTGTTATTGGTATGTTTGGTATTCTTTTTCATAATCCGCTGTTGAACTTACTATTTGGAGCAGCTTCACCCGAGGTAATGCACAACGCCCGAATCTATTTGATTGGGAGCTGTATCTCCTATCTTGGAATAGCTGTGGTAGAGGCAGTGTGTGGTGCTCTTCGGGGAATCGGAAGGACGAGAGCCTCGCTTGCGCTATCGCTCATTATGAATTTAGTTTACGTCCTCTTGAATCTCGTATTTATTAACCTTTTGCATATGGGCGTTCTAGGGATGACCATTTCTATAAATATAGCTCGATATTTGGGCGCGATATGCGCTCTGTATTATCTGTTCCGGATGGACAATGAACTGCATATTCGAATTCGTGACTTATTGGTAGTTCAATTCTCCATGCTCAAAAAAATAATGTTCATCGGTATGCCATTTGCAGCGGAGCAGATGTTCTTTAATGGTGGTAAGATTCTGACGCAAGTCTTTATTGTCAGTCTCGGTACTTACGCGCTTGCTACAAACGCTATCGCCTCTTCCTTTGCGGGGATTATGCAAATTCCGGGTAATGCGCTGTCTTTGACGATTATTACAGTGGTCGGACAATGTATGGGAAGCAATAATGTGAAGGATGCTCGGAAATTTATTAAATCGTTTCTCGTAGCCTCTTCCCTTTCCTTTGTAGTGATGGGATTGTTAGTTATGCCTTTCTTCCATCCGCTAGTGTCGATGTTCCATCCACCTGCAGAGATTGTGAGGGATATCTTCATAATTGTACTTATCAATACAATCGTACAAATACCGCTGTGGTCTGTTAGCTTCATAACACCGTCAGCGCTTAGAGCGGCGGGTGATTCCAAGTTCACATCCATGGTGTCTATGTTAAGTATGTGGTTGTTCCGTGTAGTACTCGGATACATCTTAGGTATTGTTCTCGATTTCGGTCTACTTGGGGTTTGGTTAGCTATGAACTGTGAGTGGGGAATTAGAGGATTCATATTTCTACGGCGCTTCATGGGTAAGAAGTGGGTTCAGCATCGTGTTATATAGTAAAAGTAAAAGACACCCCGTGTGGGTGTCTTTTTGTTTGCCATGCATGTAGTATTATTCTTTAATCTGCGAGAACAAATCATTCAAAGCTTCACTCATTGTAGGGTGAGTAAAGATATGATCTCTCAAAAAGGTAAAATCTTGCCCTGTTTGTATTGCCATGCTCACGATATTAATCACTTCGCTAGATTCCGCACAGAACAATGTAGCTCCTAGGATTTTATTGGTTTTTACATCCACAATTGCTTTTAGGAAGCCCTCGGTTTCGTTAATTAAGCGAGCGCGTGGAATAGCTGCTGCAGGCAACTTAGCGACTATAATTTCAAGTCCTTGTTCGACGGCTGCTTCTTCACTTATTCCTACTCTGGATAGCGGGGGATCAATAAATACACTGTATGGAACAACGTCACGGTTATTTGTGGTATGGGAATGATCGCCGAAGAGATCATTTCGTACAATTCTATAATCATCTAATGAGATGTAGGTAAACTGTAATCCGCCTTTGACATCTCCGAGGGCCCATATATGGGGAACGGTGGTTTTTAGGGAAGGGTCCACCTTAATAGCGCCCTGATCTGTAACTTCTACACCGGCTGCTTCTAAATTTAATCCCTCAATGTTTGGTTTTCTACCTGTCGCAATCAGAACAGCATCGACTTTCAATTCTTGAATAGTACCATCTATTGAAAAGGAGATTACTGTTCCATCTTTAACATCCTTCAGTCCTATAACCTTTGCATTCAGTTTGACCTCAATGTTCTTCTTGGTAAAGGTTTGGAGGACGGCGTCCGCGACATCGCGGTCTTCTTTAGGAATGAATTTCGAGGAACCCTCCAGCACCGTAACCTGTGAGCCGAATTGACTGTAGATCGAAGCGAATTCCAATCCAATATAACCACCACCAATGATGGCTAGTTTAGTTGGGAGCTCCTTAAGATCCATAATGGATGTGCTTGTATATACGAACTTACTATCTTGTATCCCATCAATAGTAGGAATGATGGTTTCAGCGCCCGTATTAATGAAGATTTTATCGGCGGTTAAGATTTTCGTCTCACCGGCATCCTTTACTTGGACTTCGTGATCCGATAAGAAGGAAGCTTCACCATTGATAATTTCTATATTCTCGTTTTGATTTAGATTATCGTAATTTTTTTGGCGTAGACTTGAAATAAGCTGATCCTTATTATGGACTGCTTCTATATAATCTTCTCCTTGATGGGCTTGATAAGCTAAGGATTTCGTAGGGATACAGGCGATGTTAATGCAAGTTCCACCGTACATTTTCTTAGAGCGTTCAATCACGGCTACTTTCCATTTTCGATTAGCTAGTTCTGTGGCAAGGGTCTTTCCGCCTTTACCGAAACCAATAATAATAGCGTCGAACTTGTTCATTGTAATACCTCCGGGTCACGCAGGATGTTTTATATTATGCATTAAATAGCATGTTGCTTTATTATTACCCTAAATCTGAAAGCCATTAAACGAACGAAAAAGAGATTTGAAGACGAAAAAGAGATCTCCTCTAAAGGAAATCTCTTGATGGTCAATATCGATCCGCCATCGACTATGGTTTGGTTACCAGCTTCTTCGTTGAGGTCGACAATAGCTACCTTGGCGCTTTCTTTAACAATGAAAGAACTGAGTTCGAGGTACTTAGGAGGATCGCTTTTTGTTGTTCGCTCGACATAAAACTGTCTAGGTAGGGGAGAGTGTAGGGAATCCCATGGTGATCACTGCACCGCCATCCTTACGGTTCCCTGCCGAAATCAGACCTCCGGAGCGCTCAACGATCGCACGGGATATGGCTAGTCCTAGCCCTGATTCGCCATCTTTTCCTTTTACAAATCGGTGGAACAGGTATGGAAGCAGATCTTCTGATATGCCAGGGCCATCATCACTAACGGAGAGCAGAACCCGGCCATCTTTAACCGAAGCATGAATGTAGATATGCTGGTTGGCATAACGAGTGGCATTGGAAACTACATTAAGCAGCGCCTGTAATAGCTTATCTCTATCGGCACGGATTGTAAGTGGCTCGCAGTCATCGTAGGATACATGTAGGGTCAGCCCCTTTTTCATCAAAAGGGGGTTCATGCGTTCAATTGTTTCTACGACTAAATCGTCCAGAGAAAGCTCGCTAGTTCTAAATATATCCTCCTCACTATCCAGCTTCGCAAGCAGGGTCATTTCAGTAACGAGTTTCTTCAGACGACTACTCTCACTCATAATAATATCCAGACCTTTATCGATGCCTTCCCCCTCGAAGATACCATCCTTGATCCCTTCAGCATAACCAGAAATAGACATCAATGGAGTTTTTAATTCATGTGAGGCATTCTGGAAAAATTGCTTCTGTACGTGGTTAAAACGATTCAATTCGCCAGCCATGTCATATACCGACTTAGCGACAGCGCCAATCTCTCCGCCAGCTTTGATTAGCTTAACGTCTGAAAAGTGGCGTTCCTTTACCTTTTTCAGCTCTTGCTGTAGCTTCATTAGAGGTTGGATTAGCTTTTTTGTGATAAATAGAGCAAATAGAAACATAAACGCGCCTGCTGCACCGAAAACGATCAGTAGTCTTTTGAGCAGCGCTTGTTCAATCGTTGTAACTGCGCTCATTGGCGTAAGTAGAGTTAGCGTGCCTATCGGTGTGGCTTTCACTTCTGTTATATATCTGGTATCTGTTCCATTCCAAATGTTCTCGAGATCAGAGGTCTGACCTGTGACAAACTGCGAAGTGTAGTCTAACGTGATCGAACTCATATTCGATGAGGTGGACAATACTTTTCCTGTCTCATCGCTAAGAATGGCCTCGACGCTTGCAGTGCCTACAGATGAGGACATGATCGCTGGCAACGTACGGAGTTCAGTCCCTATGTCGGCCCTTTGTGCAATCCCTTGAATCATAGTGGCTGACATGGCCGTGCCAAGAGTTCGTAATTCTTCCTTTTGTGTTCCAACAAAATGATTGAGCAGCACGAAATGGATCACGAAAGCGGTAATAGACAGGAGCAACACCAATACAATGCTAAAAGCTAAATTAATCTGATGAGCTAGCTTCATTGATCTCCACTCCCTCCTCAATACGCATGCGATAGCCATGTCCCCACACAGCTTCTATCGGCAGCAGGTCTAGTTTTTTCCGCATTCGTTTAATTAAATGGTCCACGGCGCGGTCACTCCCGAAATAGTCATCTCCCCAAACATAGGTTAACAGCTCATCTCTTGTAAATGCGCGGTTTGGAGAAGCTGCAAAAACTTTTAGTAGGGTGAATTCTTTGCTGGTGAGTTCAATCTCGTTTCCGTGCCAAAACACACGTCTTTCCTCCAATAATAACTGTAGATAGCTAACTTCAATTTGCGTCGATAGGTGTGGGCTACTACTTGCGGGTTCCACGGGATTACTCATTTTATACCAGCGTTGTAACTGGCGTTTAATGCGAGCAACTAGCTCCCGGGGGCTAAATGGCTTGACCAGATAATCATCACTGCCAAGTTCTAAGCCTAATATTTTATCGACTTCATTATCTCTTGCGGAGATCATAATAATCGGTACCTCGGCTTCATTGCGAATTCGCCGACAAAACTCGTACCCGTCCATACCAGGCAACATTACGTCGAGCACCCACATATCGGGTGGGCTTGTCTGCCATAAGGTCCATGCTTCTTCAGCGCTGCCAAGGCCGATTGTGCGGTAGTTTTCTTTTTGTAAATAAGCCTCTACAAGATTACGTATATGTTGATCATCGTCTACTACGGCAATGAGATAGTTGGTATTCATTTCGTTACCTCCAGATTATTCTTCTGCAATTATATCAATCCACAGGTGAATATAGGGGTCTGCCATCGTTTTTCCACAAATTAACCAATGTTATGCCACACCGATTTTGTAAGCTTGGACTTGTAAGATCATTCAAATCGACGAGGAGTGTTGTATTTATGAATCAACAGATGTTATTTAAAAAGTTAGCGTTGTCCGCCCTACTAGTGTCCGCAGTTGCCGCACCGACTGCAGTGAACGCAGCTAGTGGAGCAAACGATCAAAGTGCGAAGACAACAGCAGCAGCCGTGGTTACTCCAGCAAATAGTGGATCACTTTCTGCAAGCCTAATAAGCTTTGATTGGGTAGATCCCCTGGAACTGGTTAAAACATATGCACCTAATACCCTAGAAGACTGGAAGAAGACCTTGGATCAATATTATAAGGCTGCTGGATTTAGTATTACCGCAGCTTCTGAGCTTGTACCTTCTGAGCAAGTGGAGGGAGTTCAATTATCGAAAGTGATTGTATCAGCTGAAGCTCTGCCTGTGAGTTACATTGAAGCGGGTCGCAATGTTGAGGTATTACCTAATGATAAGAAGATGGAGAGTTTTGTCTCTACTTCAATTAAAGGTGTAGCGGCAATTGCGGCAGTAGAAGCGACTGAAGCTACGATTTCAATTCAAGAACTTAGTGAGGCTGATAAAGCCTTCTTCAAAGCCCAAGAGGATCTGAATAGTGCGGCTAAAACCAAAGATTCCACTGTGATTAAGGAAGCTTTAACTAAACTATTGGACCAATATAAAGAGAAGATCAAGGCGTTAGAAACGTCGAAGTAACAGTGATAATCGCAGCTTGATACAGAATAGAGAGATTGAAAAGGTAAAAGCAAAAAGACACCTCGAGGGGTGTCTTTTTGTTACGTAAATGTATCTAGTCCAACCCAATCTCGCTTTTTGCTTGAACCCTTGCTCGTTTCCGCCAATTCACTCCGATTACCCCGGCGATGATCATCACCGTGCCGGTCCAATGATACCATTCCAGCTGTTCATTCAGCAAAAGTACACCGCCGAGAATAGAGACAACCGTCGACAGACTGCCGAAGATACTCACACGTGAAGCCTCCATTCGGGATAAAGCATAGTTGGAGAGGAAGGAGGTCACGAGGGAAGATAGCACACCGAGATAAATCATGGAGAATATGAATTTTGGCTCCTGAAAAGGTGTAAAATACTGATTCAAGGTGCCTGCCGAACCATGTTTAATGATCGACAATCCATTAAAAAATATAAATCCAAATAAAGTAATCATATAAGTGAGCTCTTTAGGACTCCAGGTTCGTGTCAGCTTTCGGGCCGCAACATTATAGCCGGCAAGGGATAGCGCTGAAATTAGGATGAGTAAGACGCCCCACAGACTAGAGGAAGAAATACTCACGCCCGGAATGGCAAAGATAAGAATGATGCCTGCAACCGAGATTAAGGTGGAGATCTTCTGGAATCCGCTCGTAGTTTCTTTCAAGAACATCGCTGCTAAAATGATGGTGAAGATGGGCATGGTCGCCTGAATAATGCCTGCTACAGCAGATGTTGTATGCAGAAGTCCAAAAGCTTGAAGTGTAAAGTACAACGACGGGTATAGTAGAGCAAGTGGGATTACCACTGCTGTCTTGGAAATACCAAACTTCACCCGCTCCCATCCTGGAAAAGTAAATAATGAAGCGGCAAGGAAAGATAATGTGAAGCGGTGGGCTAACGTATCGAATGGGTCTGAGACGGTTAAAGCCATTTTAACAAATATAAAAGAAAACCCGACAATAATAGCATTCAAGACAGCAGCTACTATCGCTTTTTGAGTAGAAGATGTATTCATCTATAAGACCTCCAAAGTGTTGCGCGCATTTAGGACCGGTCCTGTTATGCTCTTTATTCTAAGGCTAGAACGGCTGTGCTACAATGTAATTATTGTTCATCTGTACCGGTACAAAATAAATTCGGAGGTAGGTGAAGGGGATATATAAGTATTCGGAGTTAATCAACGATCTGGAATTACAAATCGCTGAAGATACATATCGTGAGGGAGACAAGTTACCTTCTATTCGAGAGCTAGCGCTACGTTATGATTGCAATAAGAGCACGGTTATTCGAGCACTCCAAGACCTTCAGGACAAACATCTAATCTATGCCGCGTCAAAGAGTGGATATTATGTCATGAAACGCAGTGGGGAGCGAAAAGAAGAGGGGGCGCACTGGATTGATTTTACAGCATCTGCACCGGACCCGGATATTTTTCCGTATCTAGATTTTCAACATTGTATTAATAAGGCGATCGATATGTACCGTAAGGATTTGTTTATCTATGGAACGCCGCAAGGGCTGCCGTCTCTGATCCGTGAAATGCAGCGGCAACTGGCCTCTTATCAGGTATTTGCTGATTCCAAACAGATTTTTATCACCTCTGGTGTGCAGCAAGCACTTGGACTCCTAACCCGTATTCCTTTTCCAAATGGCAGGGAGCGCGTGTTGATTGAACAGCCGAGTTACCCACTGTTTATGGAGTATTTGAAGACGTACGACATCGAGACAGAGGGGATACAGCGTTCGGATGACGGGGTGGACTTGAATGAATTAGAGCGGTTATTTAAGACGGGACAGTTCAAGTTCTTCTATACCGTACCACGGTTTCATAATCCGCTTGGCGTTTCCTATACCCGCAACCAGAAGAAGGCGATTGCTCAGCTTGCAGCTAAATACGATGTGTATATCGTTGAGGATGACTACATGGCAGATCTGGAGCAGGATACGAAGCAAGATCCGATTTATGCCTATGACAATACATCACACGTTATCTATTTAAAAAGCTTCTCCAAGATTATATTCCCAGGTCTGCGCGTTGGTGTGGCTGTACTTCCTGAGGTGCTCTGTGAGTCCTTTAACCGATTCAAAAGACTGATGGATATAGATAGTTCTATGCTGTCTCAAGCTGCCTTGGAGTTGTATTTGAAAAGTGGAATGTTCGAGCGCCACCGAAAAAAGATGCGTTCCTGCTACGGAAAAAGATCCATGCTCCTCCATGATTCGATTATGAGGGAGGCAAATGCAGCGTCTGAACAGCATTATTCCTATGTTCCAGCTAGTCAGCTAGGCGTGCATACGTATCTGAAATTGGAGGATAACCTTAGAGCAGAGCAGATGATCAAACGGCTGCAAAAAAAGTTCATTCGAGTGGAGATGGCGGATAGCGGTTACCTTCCCTATTTTGCGAAAAAAGAGAGAATTCTAAAGCTCAACGTATCAAGTGTAAAAGAGCCTGATATTCCCTCTAGTATTGAGCGAGTCATTCGAGAAATTCGCTGATTAGTAGCAATAAAAGCTATAACTAACTTGAGGAAAATAAGAAAAAGCCTGCTTAATTTAGCAGGCTTAAGGAAATACATTATATCTTATAGATCTTCTACTATCTCTGACTGCCAGCCTAACTGTTTGCACATCTCGCTCATTTTGCGAATATTCAGCCTAGCCTCGATCCGGGTTAAGCCCAGTCTGATTGAAGTATCTGCAGCCCAACGAAGCAAGTATACCAAGGTATCAGCCTGCGCTTCTTTAGCTGCATAATCTAATAATACAAGGGTATTGTCTACGACACCGGCGCGTACATATCCCCAATCGCTGCCATCAAATTGCCGTATGGTAAACAACTCGCGATCCTCTGTCACTCCAACCTCTTCTAGTGGACTCTCCAGATGCTCCAGCCACTCCTTTTCAGAAGTGAAATGTAGTGTATATTGCGGAATGTTCCACGCAGTTATCTGGGTCGCGAGGTCGGCAAGCTGCTTACTATTTTCTAAAGAGATCCAATTTTCCAAGGGATGATCTAACTCTGCGGGAACGTCTACGACTATTTTCCAGGGTCTGTGGTTTACTTCTACGCCAATGGAGCCTAGGATCTCAGGTACGCCGACACTTTCCAAGCCTCTTTGCTTGGCGATCCGAATAAGTGCTCTCAGTGCATCTGGTGAACCCTTTGCAACATCATTACTATGCATGACTACAATGGTTCCATTCTCAAGCGTTGGTTCAACTCTGGCAACGATCTCTTCAGCAGAAATACCAGACCAATCTCCGCAATCAACGCCTTCAATATCTAGATAATCGCCCCATTCTGTCAGCCACTCGAGATTTTCTTCCCGGAATGAGCAGTATGGAAAACGCATGAAATTGGGAGAAGGGAGACCCGTTGCATCCTGATAGGCCAGCTCAGTCAGCTTCAACTGCTCTAAGAATACCGCCTTTGGCACTTGGGCCATTCGCCGATGATGATACGTATGCGGAGCAAGGACATGACCCCGGGACAGGATCAATCTCGCCTTCTCTGGATAGCGATCCATCCATTCCCCGGTGAAGAAAAAGGTGCCGACAGCACCTTCCTCCTCCAAAACATCAAGCCATAATTCAACGGGAAGCTGGGAAGGCCCATCATCAAATGTAAACGCGCAGATGGCTTGGTTCACATCGCCTTTCCAAACCGCTTTAGCTGACATATTGACGCCTCATCTCTATGGTTATTTAGTAAAAAAGTTCGGCAAGAACTCTTTATTGGCTTCCAGCATTTCATCCAGCATACGAACCGCCACATCTACAGATGGAACGAGTGGATGATGCACCATTGCCTGAAGGGCAAGCGCACGATCACCGGTCACAGCGGCATCAATGGCTAGCTGCTCGTAGGTTTTGACAGCATGAATAAGCCCTTTGGCCATCGGTGGAATCTTAGTTAGTGGTAGAGGTAGTGGTCCGTTCTTGGTGACAACACAGTTCACTTCAATGCTTGCATCATCTGGCAAGAAGTCCAGTATGCCACGGTTAGCAACATTCAAGGTCTGGATGTCGTTTGAACCGTTATAGAGCGATCTCATGAGATTAACTGCTGCTTCTGAATAGAAAGCACCACCGCGTTGTTCTAGCTGTTTCGGTTTCTCGCTCAGCTCTAAGTTGGCGTATAGCTCAAATAGCTCTTCTTCTACGCGTTTGACGACTTCAGCACGGTTGATACCTTGCTTAAACGATTCCATCTGTTCTTCGAGCATGGCATCCGTCATATAGAAATATTTCAAATAGTAGGAAGGCACGGCGCGAAGAGATTTTAGGAATTCTGGATTCCACTCTCGGGCTGGCACGTTCTTGGCACTGTAGCCCTCTGTGAGCATATCATCCAGCTTATCTTCACCTTCAACGTCGATTCGAGTAATCCAGTGTAAGTGATTCAGACCAACGAATTCGGCATAAACACGGTCGGCAGCTACGTTATATTTGGCGGATACTTGTTTGATTAGACCGATAGGTGCATTACAGAGACCGATACTCTTTACTTTGGAGTATTTCAGAACAGCCTCAGTGACCATTCCTGCAGGATTGGTGAAATTGAGCAGCCATGCGTTAGGAGCTAGCTCTTCGATATCCCGGCATACATCCAGAATGACAGGGATCGTACGCAGTGCTTTCATCATTCCGCCAGGACCTGTGGTTTCTTGACCAATGACACCATATTTAAGAGGAATCGATTCATCACGTGCGCGGGCATCAAGCATACCGACACGCATCTGAGTGCTGACGAAGTCTGCACCTTCGATAGCCTTACGGCGGTCTGTTGTAAGATGAACTTCAATCGGAAGCCCGGATTTCTCAACCATGCGTTTAGCGAGATTTCCAACGATATTCAGCTTGCGAAGTCCGGGTTCGATGTCTACGAGCCATAGTTCACGAACAGGAAGCTCCTTGTAATGAAGAATAAATCCCTCTACCAATTCGGGTGTATACGAAGAACCCCCACCGATAACTGCGATCTTTAATCCTTGATTAGTTGCCAAGATCAACCACTCCTGTCTTTTTTGTTTGTTGGATCGATTCATAATCTTGAAATTGCCGCATGGTCTCATACGCTTCATTACTAAGGGTCAAACCATCTTGATCCATCGCGGACCATACGGCACCTACTACAGGCTCTGTGGCAAGAGTCACCACAGTTGCTTGTGGAGCTGCGGCTTGTACAGCTTTCTCAATAGGTCCGCGAATCCAGCCGCGATCCCCACGGGTTAGCAGACTTCCCGCCAGAACCACATCGAAGGTGTCCTGCTCCATCCCAAGCTTGTGGATGACTGCAGCAGCGGACTTCCCTAACTCAACGCCTTGCCGATTTAGAATCTCTAAGGCTACAGCATCTCCTTCAGCTGCTGCTTCGAAAAGCAAACGAGCAGCATGAACAGGGACCCTTTTCCAATGGTTGAGGAAATCATTAAACATATCTGCAACTTCCTCATAACCTAGCAAGTTGAGTAGAAGTCCGGTCAAGAGGGTAGGTTGCTCCCGTCCATCCCAAGCTCTTATGACAGAACGAAAGACTTCAATGTTGAGAGCACCGCCACCACCGAAGTCACCGTACATGTAGTCAAAGCCACCACACTGATAGTGCTCTCCTTGCATGTTTCTGCCTGCCGAATTGGTGCCTGTGCCGCAGATTAGTGCAACTCCATAAGGGCGAGTCGTCCCTGCACGTAATCCGATCATGGTGTCACAGTTAATGGTGTAATTGATAAATCCGATCTCGCGAATCATTGGATGGAGAATGAGATAATCGGCTTCTCGGTCAGCACCGGCAAGCCCAAGATAGGTATGTTGGATGTCCTCCAATCGGAGTCCAGCCTCATCTAGTGCCCCGAATGTGGCCTCTCGAATGCTGTTGGCTGCCTCAAGTGCGCCTGTCTGGTGGTTGCCGTTACCGCTCCTGCCCTTACCGAGAACATTGCCATGTTCATCGCATAGCAGAGCATAGGTTTTGGTGCCTCCACCATCGATCCCCAAGTAGTAAGTCAATGGTTGTCACTCCTTGTTTATATGATTTAATTAATTGGAAGTAGTAGATTCCCGTACAATTAACTCTGGGTCAATCTTTACTCCAGCTCCGCGCTTCATCTTTCCAGAGATACGTTTTAAGAGCATTTCGGCAGCTGCTAATCCAATTTTGTCCGAAGGCTGACGGATCGTTGTTAAATATGGATGAAGCTGTGAAGCAATATAATGATCATCATAGCCAATTACAGCTACTTGTTCGGGTACCCGAATGCCAGCTTCCATTAACGCGTTGATGACGCCAAGGGCGATATTGTCATCGCCAGCGAATACCGCAGTAGGTAACTGTCCTTCGTTCAGCCAACGCTTGCAGGTTTCGTATCCCATTCCAATTTCGAAATCACCATGTACAATCTCAAATGGAGTAAGACCTTTTTCCTCAAGCGCTTGTAGGAATCCGGCACGCCGCTCCCTCGTACTACGGAACATCTCCTGTCCACATAGATGAGCAATTGACGTATGACCGAGCGCTAACAGATGACTGGTAGCCATGTAGCCACCTTTGAAGTTGTCAATCGTGATAGAGTAGGTGTCATTCTCGGGCTTTTGGTTATCAATCAGCACATAGGGGATGCCGCGCCGTTTTAATTCCACAATATAGTTATCCTCTTCCATCGGAGAGAGTAGAAACAAACCGTCTACACGATCCTCCTGGATTAAATAATGGCTATCATCCGATTCGATACCAGCTGAGATGGAGATGGCCAAAAAATAACCATGCATCGCTAAGACTTCATTCAGCTCTTTGACCACTGCGTCAAAAAAAGAATCCTGCAGGGTCGTGACAATAATTCCGATAATTCCCGTCTTACCGCTTGCCAGACTGCGTGCCGCTGCATTAGGGCGATAATCCAGCTCTTTAATGGCCTCCAGCACCTTCTGGCGATTATTCTCGCGTACCGATTCGGCCCCATTTAAGACCCGGGATACGGTTACAACCGATAATCCTGATTTTTTGGCTACATCAAAAATACTCACTTTCATCTCTAGTTCTCCTCGCGGCAGATTTTCCGATCCTGTTTTCTACCTTTAGTATACAGGGTTGGCAGACTGTCCGCTAAACGTATGATTTCAAACAGGTATACCGTCCCTAAAGGGACGGCATATCTGCCAAATATTAACGATGAATGATCTCCGTAACTTTTTTCTGAATCGTCGTCATCACCTCTTCCACCGTCTTATGTCCAGTTTCTACTGGCTGCAATTCATTAATGAACATGTCATTAATTTGCGAGTAGTTGGTGATCAAATGGTTGTAGGATTCGAAGCCATAGTTCACAGCACCCTCGTAGACATTTTTGATATCTTGTGGATCGATGCCATCAAAATGTTTATAGTAAGCTTCAGCAGCTTCGGTGTTGACTGGCGGGTTACCGCCACTAAGCTCAATGGATTTCTCCTGTACTTCGGTAGTGATCAAATATTTGATCCATTCCAAAGCTTCCTTCGGATGTTTGGAGTCCTTCAAGATCAGTAGCGGATCGACGTAAAGTGTGCTGCGGACCTTATCGTTGCCTCCCCATGGTACAGCGGCTACGCCGATTTTGAAGGGAAAGTCATTCGCACCTGCAAGGTTCCATGAGCCACCGATAGACATCCCGATTTTGCCTGCAACAAAGGGATCACCGTTCTGTCCAGCTACGCTTTTACTCCACTCGGAGGAAGGAGAGACTTTATCTTTGAAGACGAGATCAAAGAGTTTGTTGTAGGCAGCAATCACTTCAGGGGAATCAAAATAAGTCTCTGAAGGCACGCCGCCATTAGTCCATGTATCCTCTGAATAAGGCTGCGCTCCAAAATATAATGGCCGCATATCGCGTTCAGACCAGGTGAAGTCTACGCCATATTGTGTTTTGGCAATATCATCGGAGACGAGAGTCATTTGTTTAGCCTGGTCGACCATCTTTTCAAACGTCCAGCTCTTATCTTCATAATCGCTTGTTGGGTAAGTCAGTTTGGCAGCATCAAACATGTCTTTGTTATAGAGCATCAAGGTGACATACATATTAACTGGGATACCATATGTGTGATCTTTAACCTTATAAATGTTCATCAGGTTCTCTGGGATGTTGTAATCGGCTGCCTTGAAACCATCCTCTTTTAAAAGGTCGGTTAAATCGAGCAGCATATCTTTGTTGTAGTATTCTGCGAAACCTCCATAACCCCAGTGACTTGTCACATCGGGTGATTTGCCACCGGCAATTAGCGTTTGCAGCTTGCTGTCGAACTGCTCATAAGGTGCCTTTTCCACTTTTACTTTAATGTTCGGGTGCTGCTTTTCGAAATCAGGAATTAATTTCTCAACAAAAGTCCGGTCTTCTGAATCTATTGTGTAATGGGTGATGGTCACCGTTTCTGCTTTGCCTCCTGAATTAGTCGAGCCACCATTTCCTTCAGATAGAGTGTTGCCCGCCGATTTGCCGCCGCTACAGCCTGACAATGCCAGAACAACAAGCATGGTTGTTGCAAGTAAAAGCGCACTACTTTTCCTGTTCTTGTTCATTAGCTAAACCCTCCATGATTTCAAGTATATTTGGCCGCCCGGGTGGCGGATTATTACTTAATCCCTGTAAGTACAATCCCTTCGACGAACTGTTTCTGTGCTACAGCAAACAGCGTTACGATAGGAACCATAGCTAGAACCGAAGCGACCATCAGCAAATGCCAAGGTGGAATGCGGAATCTCGATGAGGTGAGAGAAGCCATCCCGACGGGTAGCGTGAACTTCTCTGACGAGCTTAGGTAAAGCACCGGTGTAAGCAGATCGTTCCAGTTGTAGATAAAAGCAAAGATAGCTACAGTTGCAAGTGCGGGTTTGGAGAGTGGGAGTGCTATAGTAGCCCACATCCGTATTTCGCCGCATCCATCAATGCGTCCGGCATCAAACAGCTCTTCAGGTAACGTGGAGAAGAATTGTCGCAGCAGGAAAATGTTATAAGCTGAGCCGAAAAAAGCAGGCACAATCAAGGGTAGGAAGGTGTCGATCCAGTTCATTTGCGAAAAGAGTACGAATTGTGGAATCATAATGGCTGGATAAGGCAACATCATTGTGCTCAACAATAGGATGAACCATATCTGATTCCCTCTACCTCTGAATCTGGCGAATCCATAGGCGACCAGCGCTGAAGAAATCAAGGTGCCTACAACGCTGAGACCGGCGATAATTAAACTATTTTTGTAAAGCGTACCGAACTGCAGGGTATCAAATATTTCTGTGTAATTGCTCCACTGCCAGCTCTCTGGAAGAAAGGTGGGTGGAAACTTCAGCATCTCACGCTTGGACTTAAGTGAAGTGGAGACCATGAAGAACAAAGGAAGCAGCATCAGAAATGTTGTAACTACTAACGTAATAAAGCTAAAAATCTTAACAGGCTCCACTTTCCGGCGGCGTTTGGTTCCTTTAGTCTGGGGGCTTAGCGCTCTGACTGTACTCATTTGCGTCCGCCTCCTTCGTAGTGAACATAACGGTTAGACAATTTCATAATTAGTGCGGTGCACAGCATAACTACGATGAGGAGCACCCATGCCAAGGCTGAGGAATAACCGGCACGATATTCTTTGAAAGCACTGGTGTAGAGATTATAGACATAGAACCAGGTAGAGTAATTCGGACCTCCTTGAGTCATAACAAAAGCTTGGGTAAAGACTTGGAAGGAATCGATCAGTCCCATAATTAGTTGAAAAAGAAGCACGGGAGAGATCATCGGTAAGGTAATGTTCAAGAAAATTCTGAAGCGTCCGGCACCGTCAAGGTTAGCGGCTTCGATCAAGCTAGCCGGTACGCCTTGCAGACCTGCGAGGAATAAAATCATTCCTGAGCCTGCTGTCCAGAAGGTCATGATGATCAAGGCATATAGTGCAGTGTCCGGGTTCATCAGCCAAGCCGGTCCATGAATACCGAACCAGGAAAGGATGTAATTGAAGAGCCCGATCTGCGGGTTGAAGATCCAGTACCATAGGAGGGACATGGCCACACCGGATACCATGCTTGGGAAATACATGGCCGTTCGGAAAAAGCCGCGCAGGGGAATGGTCTGGTGAAGCAATAGCGCAAATCCAAGACCGAGTACAAGCTGGATAGGTACACCGATGAAGGTATATCTCAGCGTAACAACCACCGATTTCCAGAATAGGTCATTGTGAAACATCTCTGTGTAGTTAGCGAGCCCGATAAACTTAGGCGGGTGTATGATGTCATAATCAGTAAAGCTGAAGTAAAGCGATGATAAGATAGGATAAAGGGCGAATACTAGGAAGCCGATAATCCAAGGAGAAATGAACAGATACATGTAGAAAGTCTGCCGCCTGTTCTCGCGATTGATCATGACACACCAACCTCTCATTTTAAAGTATAAGCGCTTTAACTTTTGGTCGTGCTAATACTATTAAGTAGCAATAATAATAGATACCTTGGTATTAAAGTTTAATCGCTTTAACTTTTTGGTTCGCTTGATAAGCTTATCATAGAGGATGATCACCAAATAATCAATACTTATTTTTAACTATAAGAGCGCTATCAGTCATTAAACATAACATTAACCCTGTTATTTTTTTTGGAAAGTTCCTTAAACAAGATTTATAAGGTTTTTATGATAGTAATTATAACATATGAATGTTATTTTCCATTGATATTTCTCATGCTATGATTAGGTTTGGTCATATTTTGTTAGAAATGAGGAAACTGAATGACGACTAGACCTTACTTGAAAATGATCCAGCATTCTGTTACAACCTCAGGGATTACCTTTGAGGAAGTTACACCGAATTTCGTATATAGAGCTACGGATGGATTCAAATCATTTGTGATGGTAGACGCTGAGATCGGACTAAACAACAGTGCTTCTACGATTATTGCTATGAGTAAATCTCTAACTTATGACGTTTTGCATAAGGCGAATATCCCCACGGTAGAACATATTTATTTAGCGCATCCTGATGCTAGATTTAATCATTCCAATCCTTACGAATTAGCTGAGCGTTATTTTTATAAGTTCAATAAACAGGTAGTTATGAAGCAGGATAACGGGGCACAGGGAAATCATGTGTACAAAATTAATGAGATAGCCGATCTGCACGAAAAGCTGGATTTATTATTTTCTTTACAGCTTAATGGGGCAATAGGTCCCTATTATGAAGCGGAGATTGAGTATAGAATCGTAACTTTTAATCACCAGGCGCGTGTATTCCTTGGCAAAAAAAGAATTTGCTCTTGGAAGCACAATTTGATTAACGGGGCTGTTGCTATTGAGGTTAGTGATCAGGCCAAACGAGCGGCACTTGCGGCGCTTGCTTCCGAGACCTCTAAAGCGATGGGCCTTGATTTCTGCTCCGTGGATATTTTGGAGACAGATCAAGGCCTCAGGGTGATCGAAGTGAATCATAAGGTTATGCTAGATGAGTATTGTAAGCAGAATCCAAGTGAAGTGCCAGCTCTATCTGATCTTTATCAGGAAGTCATTCTCCAGCGTTTTGAGAAGCTATAAGCCGATATCGAGCAGCGATTGCCCGAATAATCTTTTGGCATTTCCGATAAAGGTTTGCGTGCCGACAATTACAATAATCTCGGAAGACGAGCGAGTGTGCGTTAGAGCGTCCTCTAAATAGGGGAACTCGTAACTTTGTTCCATAAAACGTTTGGCAATATGGAGTGCATCTGTAGGAAAAGAAAGATGACTAATATCGGGCTTTGTGATGATTAATTGATCCGAGACCGAACTCATCACTTCGATAACCCCTGGGTAATCTTTATCTTTAGGGACACCGATAATTGAAGCTACAGCTCGGCTGCGGTCATGATTCACCAGTTGAATAAGCTCTGCCAAATAGCGTGCCGATTCTTTATGAATTGCTCCGTCAATTATCGTTAATGGATCATGGCAGATCACTTCACAGCGACCCGGCCATTGCAATTGTGCAAAGCATTTGAGAACGAGTTCCCTATTCAGAGGACCACTTGTAATATCCTCACATAGTGCGACTGCAGTGGCTGCATTTAGAGCTTGAAATTGCCCCAATAACGGAATCGTTAAGGACGGATAAACCGCTTGATTGGTCTGAATATTAAAAGTAGTTCCAACGGGAGTTATTGCAATAGATTCAGCCCAGAACTGCTCCTCATAATACTGCACAGCGTTGGAAGTGAGGTTCGCTTTTATAGTCTTAAGTACGCTCGATTTCTGTTTGCTGATATAGACGTTAGTAGCCTTGTTTTTGACGATGCCCAGTTTATGTAGTGTAATGCTGTTCAGGTCAGGTCCCAAATTAGCTACATGTTCCTCCATAATCGGAGTAATGACAGCCCAATCATTCTTCAGGACATTCGTGTCATCAAACCTCCCGCCTCTTCCACATTCAATTACATTGAAATCGGTATGATTCTCCTTGAAGTACAACGCCGCAATCGCCAGACCCACCCCAACAGGACCTTGGTACTCATCAGCGGCAAGCTGATCTTCAATTGTTTGAAATCCCTCGCGAACCACATTTCCTAATCGTATAAAATCCCCTGTGGATATGGCCCGCCCGTCAATCCGTATTCTTTCGTTGAAATCCACCAGATGAGGGGAGGTAAACAAGCCCACTTTATAGCCAAGGTGACTTAATAAAGAGGAAATAAATCTAGAGGTGGAGCCCTTACCTTTACTGCCTGTGACTAGTATGTATTGTTGATCTCGATCCGGACTTCCGACTAGATCCAGCAATGCTCTGGTTAATTCTGGTCTTCTAACTTGTTCATCCAAAGTTTCTGTGATGTTATTAATGGCTCTTAGATAAGAGCTGTAGATCATATCTTCTACCTGGGCTTGTGAAGTGAATTCCACGATCATCGCTCCATTTAGTTAATTTTTGCTCGTTCTTCAGATAGCGTCGTATAGATGATTATCGGAAGTAGTACCAGAGAAATAGCAACGGTCAGAGCGATGCTCCAGTTCAAATCCTTATACAGCTGTACCACTGTAAACAATAGAGCAATTACAGGCAAGACCAGCTTATTTAAGTGTTTTAAGAATAGGGAGTTCATGCTTCTCTTTACGGTAACCGATGTGCCGATACTTGGGATTTCTAGTTCATTTCGTGACAATGCGGTGATTCCGATAAATAAGTGGCTGTCGTTAAATTTGAGCTGATCATCCTCCTCATTTAGCTTGATCAACTGGGCAATATGCTCCGTGTCTATATCTAAGATGGGGACGGTGATTTCCTTGTTGTTATAGGTGATGACGATTTTATCGGTCTCTTCCATGCCCAGCAGCTTTCTAACATTGGGGTGAATTCGGCATAGATTTTGGTGCTCATCAAAAGGGTAGGGATGTCCTACTCTTAGCGTAAGCTCTCTTTTGCCAATAAAAAGATTTCCTAATGCGGTTAAGGGCTGTTTGATTCCCAGATGTATAAGTTTATGTATCCCTGGCTTGGACTGAGGACTTGTTCTTGCACGGGTAATAATTAGTTGATCATCCTCAGTGGCATGAGTCTCAAGTAACAACATGATGTATCTGTTGAAATATAGTGCATTCGGCTTGGCTGTGTCATCCTCTTTTAACGTTAAGTTTACCCGAAAGCCATTCTTAGGATTAATTAGCTCTACATGGTTCGAATATTTGCGGACGAGCGTTGGACAAGCTTTGACATAAGGTTTGGCAATCTCGTCCACTTTAGGAATTCCCCGAAGGATCGTGTTGTACTCAGGTTTAGTAATGGTTAATCCTGTTATGGGGCAATCTCCTAGCTTGTCCTTTGCTCTTTTAGATAATTGAATACTGCCTCTAGGGATATCACTTTTAGATAAAAGCAAACAGCTAACCTGAGCATCATTCTCTGCTTTAAGCTCGACAAAGATATGGTGGACTAAGCCTAATTCAGCCAGCTCATCGGGGTTCATCGTGAGTTCCTCCCGGGCAGTATAGCTTTGTTTGTCCAATAGGGTGAAGGTCTGCTCGATATTTATGTTAGGCACCTCCCAATTGCTTGATGATTTGTTCGAGGGAATGAATGGTTTTTTGGAATAAATCAAATGATTTCGGGTTACGATAATTTCGATTAATTTCAATTTGAATACTTTGAACTAACAGCTCTTTGGCGGAATACGATGTGATCGTTCCCGGATGAGACGCAGAAAATGTATGGTTTTGATGAACATTGGTAATACCATTATTAAAAAAAATGCTTACGACTTTATTTACATTATTTTCTTGTATGGAAGTTCCGTGTAATGTACCTAAATCAATATCAAATTCCCTATCCTTAGAGGCACCATGCAAGTCTATCACAAAGTTAATTTGATGTTCTTTGACAATTGTTCCAAGTGCAGCTTTATATTCTCCCCCAAGGATGTAATTGGGGTCTTCTTTGGAGAAGCTATTGGAATAGATGCAGTGGCAATTGGTGAGCTTTTGTAACAGCAGCGCAAGAGAACCTGTATACATGTCCGCAGGTTTTACTGCATGCTCTCTAAAGTGGTTAATGGTATGCGGAGCGGACACAAGGACAGGGAGAGTACCTTTTACAATGCAGTAAGAGGGCTCTACCCCGATATCGCCAAAATAATTATTATTAGAGAATTGTAACTCATACTTTTCGATCAGAGATAAGATATGCAATCACCTATTCATATTTATTTTAAAAATATAATAAAGTCGAAGGCGTTTATACTTGTCTATTATAACGTTTGAAGATTTGTAATGGCGAGTTTCTGCAATAAAATGGTTATTGAAATGTTCCAAACGGTGTGCTAATATTTCAATTGAAAACGTTACCGATAAGGATACCGGAAAAAAGCAGAGAATATTTAAGCGAAATGAAAACGCTGACATTATTCTCCGTAAGCAAGCTCGGAGACGTCTTTAAGAGAAGTAATTTAATTAAAAAGTTTGAGGGGGAAGAAAAATGAAGAATATCAAAAAATATCTAGGGCTCATGTTGGTAATGTCTATGGTTGTAGTCTTGGCAGCAGGGTGTGGGAATAAAGAGAACAATACAGCAACCAATGGTGGAAACGCTTCATCTGGCAAAAATGGATCGGTTTACTTTTTAAACTTCAAGCCTGAAATTGCAGAAATATATGAAAAAATCGCTAAGGATTACGAAGCGGAGACAGGCGTTAAAGTAAAAGTCGTAACAGCTGCAGCAGGTACTTACGAAACCAAATTGAAATCCGAAATTTCTAAGTCCGATGCACCTACGATCTTCCAAATTAATGGACCTGTTGGTTTCCAAGCGTGGAAAGATTACACTTTGGATCTGAAAGATACTAAGCTATACAGCTACTTGTCCGACAAAAGCTTGGCTGTAACTGAAGGCGAAGGCGTGTATGGTATCCCTTACGTAGTTGAAGGATACGGTATTATCTACAACGACGCCATTATGAAGAAATACTTTGCTTTAGCTGACAAAGCTGTTTCGATCTCTTCCACAACTGAAATCAATAATTTCGAGACTTTGAAAGCAGTAGTAGAAGATATGACCGCTAAAAAAGATCAACTGGGCATCAAAGGTGTATTCGCCTCGACTTCCCTTGCTGCTGGAGAACAATGGAGATGGCAGACTCACTTGGCTAACTTGCCACTGTACTATGAATTCAAAGACAACACTGAGTTTGATAACACAGTTCTTGCCGGTCTAGCTTCTAAGGAAGTTGAATTCAAATATAACGATAAATTCAAAAACATCTTTGATCTTTACATCAAAAACTCTGTGACTAAAGAATCCCTTTTGGGTAGTAAATCTGTAGCGGACTCCATGGCTGAATTCGCACTGGGTAACGCAGCAATGGTTCAAAACGGTAACTGGGCTTGGTCACAAATCAATGATGTAGATGGTAACGTAGTTAAAGCTGAGGACATCAAATTCTTGCCTATCTACACAGGTATGAAAGGCGAAGAAAAACAAGGTCTGGCTGTAGGTACAGAAAACTATTTGGCAATCAACAGCAAAGTCTCTGCTGAGAACCAACAAGCTTCTATCGCATTTTTGGAATGGTTGTTCTCCAGTGAAAAAGGTAAAGCTTATGTAACGAACGACTTAGGTTTCATCGCTCCATTCAATACGTTTGAAGACAGCGAAAAACCAGCAGATCCACTTGCTAAAGAAGTATCCGCTTGGATGGAAAAAGATCTGACTTCCGTAGCTTGGACATTTGCGGCATTCCCAAGTGAAGAGTTCAAAAATGTCTTTGGTGATGCGCTCTTGCAATACGCTCAAGGCAATAAAACCTGGGATGAAGTTGTAACCATCTTTAAGGACACTTGGAAGGCTGAAAAGGCAAAATAATAAATGCATGGATAAATGATTGAATAACTCTCAGTTGTCATAAAGATAAAAGCTTAGTGCCACTGGATTCCTTCGGAATTTCAGTGGCACTAAGCAACAATCGAGTGAATTCATCGATTTCATCATTTTCCATACTGAGATAGGAGAAGACTCCATGGAAAAATCGATAAGAAAATATTTTGCTCTTTTTGCATTACCGACCATAATAGCCTTTGGGATCGCATTTGTTGTACCTTTTCTGCTAGGTATATATTTATCCTTTACAGAGTTTACTACCGTCAATGATGCAACATGGATAGGGTTTGGCAATTACGCTAAAGCATTTTCAAATCAAGAATTTCTAAATGCACTAGGCTTTACAGTTAAGTTTACAGTTCTATCTGTTCTTACGATTAATGTATTCGCCTTCATACTGGCGATGTTGTTAACTAGAAAGCTAAAAGGGACTAACGTATTTAGAACTATTTTTTTCATGCCTAACTTGATAGGCGGTATCGTATTAGGGTACATCTGGCAGCTGATCTTTAACGGAATCCTGTATAAATTTGGAGTTACTTTGACCTCTGACGCAACTTATGGATTTTGGGGATTAATCATCCTTATGAATTGGCAATTGATAGGTTACATGATGATTATCTATGTTGCAGGTATTCAAAATGTGCCTAAGGATATAGTAGAAGCCGCAAGAATTGATGGAGCTTCACGTTCTAAGATTTTACGTAATGTGACGATCCCACTCGTAATGCCGTCTATTACCATTTGTTTATTCTTAACGTTATCGAATTCATTCAAATTGTTTGACCAGAACTTAGCGTTAACCGCTGGTGCTCCTTCTAAGCAGACCTCGATGTTAGCACTGGATATCTACAATACCTTCTACGGAAAAACAGGATGGGAAGGTGTCGGTCAAGCGAAAGCCGTCGTGTTCTTTGCACTGGTTGCCTTAATCGCCTTAGTACAACTTGTCATTACTAGAAGAAAGGAGGTTGAGAACTAATGCAACAGACTAGAGCAAAAGACTATTCCATATTCACTATTTTGTTGGTCTTGGCCATTGCGTTCTTATCTCCGATCTTTATTGTTCTGATGAACTCCTTCAAAGGGAAGTTCTACATTAGTGATACACCTTTCTTATTCCCTAATGGAACAACTTTTGTTGGTCTGAAGAACTATACTAGCGGTATAGCGAAGATTGATTTCTTCAGTGCTTTTGGAATGTCCTTGTTTATCACGGTGTGTTCGGTTGCTGTAATCGTGTTATTCACTTCCATGACCGCATGGTATATTACTCGGGTGAAATCAAAATTCACGAACTTGATGTATTACGCATTTGTGTTCTCAATGATCGTACCTTTCCAGATGGTGATGTTCACAATGACTAAGACAGCCAATGTGCTGCATCTCGACAATCCGATTGGGATTATCTTGATCTATCTGGGATTTGGTTCAGGGCTATCGGTATTTATGTTTAGTGGATTTGTGAAGTCCATCCCACTGGAGGTTGAAGAGGCGGTTATGATTGATGGATGTAATCCACCGCAAGCCTTCTTCAAAGTGGTATTGCCCATCCTTAAGCCTATAGCTGTAACTGTGGCTATCCTTAATGTAATGTGGGTATGGAACGACTTCCTGTTGCCGGACCTGTTGATCGGTACTGAATATAAAACCATTCCTATTGCGATACAGTACCTAAAAGGTGGCTACGGTTCGATTGATATGGGAGCTATGATGGCGATGCTAGTTCTAGCTATTGTACCCATCATCATTTTCTACCTCACCTGCCAAAAATATATTATCGAAGGTGTCGTTGCAGGAGCCGTTAAGGGTTAAATAGAATATGTATGTAGAAGCGAGTAGGGTGCTTTTCTTGTGGAGTCTTCTCTTCAAGAATACCCTACTTTCTTATTTAACGTGTAAAGGAAAGGTAGAAATGGAGAGATTGACTATCATAGATATCGCCAAATTATGTGGGGTTGGCGTGACTACAGTATCTAGAGCTATAAATAATCATCCGGATATTAATGAAGAAACAAAAGCGATGGTTATGAAAGTCATCAAAGAAAACCATTATGTACCGAATAACAGTGCCAGAAATTTAAAACGTTCCGATTCGAAAACGATTGCAGTATTGATCAAAGGAATATCAAATCCATTTTTCAGCCCGATGATTAAAGTGTTTGAAAAAGAGATCCAGCGAAAGAAGTATTCCTTTATCCTACAGCGAGTCGATGAGAATCAAGATGAGATCGAAGTGGCGATTGAGCTGGAGAAAGAAAAGCGTCTGAAGGGAATTGTGTTCCTTGGGGGATTATTCTCACACTCTCAAGAAAAATTACAGCAATTAACGGTTCCATTTGTCCTCAGCACGATTGGGATGACGGAAGAGTTTGATCTAAGTAACTATTCTTCTGTATCTGTAGATGACTTTAATGAGAGCTATAAAATTGTAGACTATTTATGTAATCTGGGACATGAGAAAATCGCAGTCATTACCGCGCCTGAAGATGATGTAAGTATCGGTAAATTAAGATATGAAGGATATAAAAAGGCTCTTTCTGATCATGGAATAGCTTATAATGAACGGCTAGTACGGCGGATGAAAGAAGATATTGATAGCTATAGTATGGAAAATGGGTATGTGGTTACAAAAGAGTTGCTAGAGTCAGGGGAAGAGTTTACCGCTATTTTCACCTTATCAGATAGTATGGCCATCGGCGCCTGTAAAGCAATATTTGAAGCAGGCAAGCGAGTTCCTGAAGATTACTCTGTAGCTGGTTATGACGGACTGGATATTTCTTTCTATTATAATCCTTCTATCACTACCATCAAACAGCCAGTAGTAGAAATTGCGGAAGCGTCGATTAAGATTTTGTTTGATCTCATTAATAAAAAGGTCAATCATGCGCATCAGATTTTCCCTGCAGAATTAATCGTTAGAGAATCTACGAGATCTTTATTGTAGTATCAAAAAAATTATAGGTTTATGTTTATTTACGAATCGGGGTAGGGAGATAGAGCCGCAAGAGATTGAACTTAATGAATCAGCAACATCACACGGTTTCTCGCCCCATTCGGTGACCCTACTCGGATTCGGATTGATATTAGGTAATAAAGGCCGCTCCTATTTAACTCCGGAATTTCAAGTCTTTGCTCAGTGCACTTCGAAACATCCCCACACTTAACAATACCAAGGGTAGAAATAGCCCGAAGGTTATAATGTAGTACACCCAATAATTATCAAACACCGCGTTGTAATAGGTGTAATTCGGAGCAATGAGAGGTGCTAGTGCGATTAGGATCATCCCTGTAGGCAGAGTTAGCACCCGGAACTCTTTTAAGTTTAATAATTGGGATAATCCCAGAACGAAAGCATAGAAGTATAATGTTACTTCTATAAACAAGGTTAACATCCACATTAGAGCTATCATGGCTTCAACCCGCTCAAAGAACCCACCAACCGATATGCGTCTTGCTATGTTATAACTGGGATATATATCTCTGGTCGTTAAATCCGGACCTAGTACTAATACGGAAACAGTGACTGTCAGGAAGATGATAATCCCACCTAGGAAACAGCCCTGTAATAAGGCTTTTGTTATTTTTTTTTGTTGATTTACATAAGGGAGGAACATTAGAAAGACAACGGGTTCTAAGAAGGTGTAAGCCGAAATGGAGATAGACCCTCTTAGCACTGGCTTTATTCCGTCCTCCAATATGGGCAGCATTCTGACTATTTCCATCTGAGGAATAGTGGCGACCGTTAGGATTAGAAATAGGACTACAACCATGGGAATAAAGATCTCACCCGTTCGTCCGATAACCTCAATACCGAGTCGTGTTGCCATAATGACAATCAGTATAAATAAGATTAGAATGGCCGGAATAGGGGTTCCGGGCAACATTTCCGAGGTCACGAAATCAGCGACTTCCCGCATACTTCCTACGGTAACGATGAGAAAATACATTAAGGTCAAAAGAGATATAATAGTCCCTATCCATTTTCCAAAAACCTTTTGAATCACTTGGATAAGCGTTAGGTTGGGGTATAACTTTGCGAATTTGCTGTACAAAAAAATGGCTATTAAACCTACGATCATTCCAATTAAGGAGGAAATCCAGGCATTTTGTTTGGCGTAGTGTGTAGTGGAAGGGGGGATCACAAGAATGGAATCCCCAATGGTAAGAAGTATAACAAGAATGGTAAGTTGACGAATACTTAATTTACTCTTTTCGAGCATGGCTTTGTTTCCTCCAATTTATCACTTCGTCTCTTCCAAGAAAGAGTTAGTTACTTTCCCTAACTGGCGAATCTCTATGTTCATCTTTACGTTTACTGGTAATTTAACAAAGGTTTGATCCCAATTATCCTTCAGTTTTTTCCACGCCTGTGGGTTAGAGCGATGGATGACCTCGCCAAATCCAAAAATATCGGATTTGTATTCTTGTTGCACTTTTTTAATCGTAGTCTGGAATAAATGCTCTACTTTCACGTTAGCGATTTGTTCTAATTCGGTGATGGTCTTTGGATTGGTGAGGTCTAGATTTCTACATTGAACCTCTCCTACATCTGTTTCTATATGTTGCTCGATACTGATTTCTGGATTGTTGCCATTCATGCTGCCTTTTACTTTTGATTCGGCCTTAAATATATCAAGAGATATCTTTTTATCTTTATCTTGGGGACAATTAATGAAGGAAATCGTACTCTTTACCTTATTCGTTAAATAGTTATACACTTTTGATTCCTCTTGGTTTAGCCAACCGATCAATTTGTCCTCTTTGAATACGGCCAATCCAGAGTATTTCAATTGTGTTGGAGAATCTACGGTTTCTACATTCTTCGTAGTTTCCCCTGTATCTACATTTCCATTGATGACAACCCCTGTTAAGACTGGATTCTTACCCTTACTCACAAGTTCTGTAATCAGTGTTCCTAATGTCACAGTAGATGTAGGTGCCCATTTTTTCTCCGATGTTTCTAGGCTGGAAAACAATCGCACAGCAGGAATCTTTTCGAGGCTAGTTAATATTTTCAAAGTATCTTCTGCCCGGGCATCCTTTGCCACCACAATAAAGTAATCATTTCGCGCTTCGGTATCTCTTGACATGAAATCAAGAACGTCATTGATTCCCTCTTTAGCCAGAGCCTCGCTAAGGACTAAGATCCGCAGATGAGAGATATAGATTTTACGTGGACTTACGGTTGTGATTTTCCTAAGGGCTTCATATACAGTATTTCCTGTCTCTTTGTAAAGGTTAACGGGTGATTGAGGACTTCCCCCTTTTGAGCCAGCGATTTGACTGGGTAAAACCACTTGTGCAGAAACTTGATATTGATCTCCGATCTTATCGATGCCGATCCCTACGGCAATTGCGAGATCATTCATTTCCTGTCGACTCCAGCAACCAGTTAACCCAATTTGTATGAGAACAAGAAGACAAAGTAGAAGTGATCTTCGTTTCATGGTGTATTCCTCCGTTAGATCTCTCGGGTTTAGTCCCATTATTTTTAAGATAACCAGGCATTTACCATGTCGGCTACAGGTTTATAGATGAACACCATCCAGGCTAACGGGTCTGAGATCGAGAGATTCATGACGTAAATCAGACTAAAAAAAGTTCCCAGCAACAGAAGAAATAAAAAAAACCAAAATTCCTTGATTAAATTTTTCCTCAGCATAAGAGGCACTTCGGTGGCTATAATAACGGCTACAATGATGAGGATCACTACTATACCCAATGTTCACAACCTCCCAAACAATCTTTAGTTTCGAGATGTTAAGTCTTTGCTGAGTGCTTCTCGCATACTTCCAACGGAAACCATAAGAAAATACATTAAAAATGTAAGGGATATAATAGTTCCTATCCATTTTCCAAAAACCTTTTGAATCACTTGAATAAGCGTTAAATTGGGATATGACTTTGCGAACTTGCTGTACATATAAACTGCTAATAAACCTGCTGCCATCCCAATTAAAGTGGAAATCCAGGCATTTTGTCTGGCGTATTCTGTAGTGGAAGAGGGAATTATAAGGATAGAATCGCCAATAGTAAGGAGCATGACAAGAATAGTTAGCTGACGGGCACTTAGTTTTCCCTTTTCTAACATGGTTTCGTTCACTCCTAATGATTACTCCATTTCTTACAAAGAAAGTGCTTCATTTGTAGTTCTATCGGTTGCTTTATAAAGGTTAACGAATGCTTGAGCACTTGTTAGGAATATTTGCATCAGAATAAGTATAAAAATCAGAGGCGCCTTTCGTTTCATGGTTATTCCTCCACCAAATCTCCCGGTTTTTCCGGTGGTGTACTCTTCACCCGAACCATATTCTTTTGATTGATTAGCTTAGGGCGGGTAAACATAGCCCAACGAGGCATTCGGAAAAGGGTGTCCTTTTGATCAACAAGATTAAACGGAGCTAACGGGCTCATATAAGGAACTCCAAAGGAGCGTAAGCTGCACATATGAAGAACTATTGCGATAACACCAATGATGATTCCGAACAATCCAAAGGAAGCAGCAAGAAACATCATTGGGAAACGAAGCATTCTGACTGTCAAGGCGAGATCAAAGGCTGGTAGTACAAAGCTGGAGATCGCTGTAACAGCAACGACAATGAGCATGGCGGCAGAAACAATGCCGGCATCGACTGCAGCCGTTCCAATGACTAGTGTTCCTACTATAGAGACTGATTGGGCTATGGTTTGGGGCATTCGTACACTGGCTTCCCTCAGAATCTCAAAGGCAAGCTCCATTAAGAGGGCTTCAATAAATGCTGGAAGCGGTACGCCTTCCCGTTGAGCAGCTAAGCTAATAAGAAGGGTTGTAGGCAACATCTCTTGATGGAAAGTAGTAATAGCTACATATAAGGATGGGGCTAGAAGAGAAATGAATATACAGAAATAACGGAGCATCCGAACTAAGGTACCAACATCTGCACGTTGGTAGTAATCCTCAGCAGTCTGCATGAAGGAAACGAATGTAGTAGGAACCGTCATGACTATAGGTGTTCCATCTACTAAAATAGCTACTTTTCCTTCCATTAGCGCAGCTGCAATAACATCAGGACGTTCGGTATGATGAATGGTTGGAAATGGAGTATAAGTTTCATCCTCGATTAATTCCTCGATATAACCACTCTCCAAGATGCCATCGATGTCGATCCGGTCTAAACGTGTATGTACTTCTTGCACCACCCCGTCATCTACAATCCCTTTAATATACATAATGGCTACATCTGTTTGGGTGACACGCCCAATGGGTTGTGTTTCTAACCATAAGTTAGGGTCTTTTATTTTACGCCGGATTAATGCAGTGTTGGTACGCATGCTTTCTGTGAAAGCTTCCTTGGGACCACGGATCACCGTTTCTGTAGCACTTTCCGTGACACCACGGTCTTTCCAACCACGCATGCCAATCGTGAAACCCTTGGCGTATCCATCGAGTAAGAGAATCACATCTCCAGATAATAAGGAAGTAAATAAAGAATTGAATTCCTTCGTATCTTTGATTTCACCTACGGTAAGCATGTGATTTTTTAATAAGAAATAGTTGTCATTCTGCACTTCGAGGTCAGGATCTGGGAGTTCCAAGATTAGAGATTCCAGAATGAAATCCTGAATAGCTTTACTGTCAGCCAGTCCATCCGTGTAGAAAATAGCGGCTTTCATTTGATGCTTGGAGCCAATGAAGAAATCTCTGACCACAAGGTCTGTGCTATTGCCGAGTGCTGTTTTTATATGTTCAATATTATCTTGAAGGTTTTCCTTGAGAGGTTCTTTAGGTAATTCTTTAGTGGGGCTGGGCTGCCCTAATGAAGGGTTTTTGAATATTTTAGTGATTGTTCTGTTTAGAAATCCCATAGTTGTTATCCCTCTTCCGCAAGCTGCTGTGAAATTAGCTATTACCAAAATGCGGTGGGATTATTCTTTGAATAGTCTACTGCAGATTTGGGGATGAGCATGCAAAAAAAAGCCGTCGAGAGAATCTCGACAGCTAGGGTTAGAACTAGATATTTAAGAACTTTAGGACGTCCAATCGTTATATAAATGTTTCTCAGTTAAGATGGACAACAACTGGATACCGACCTCATTATGGCCACCTTCAGGGATGATCAAATCGGCGTATTTTTTGGATGGCTCAATAAAAGCTTCGTGCATCGGTTTAACCGTGCTCAAATATTGGTGATGGATCGATTGAATGCTCCGACCGCGTTCCTCGATATCACGGAGTACCCGGCGGAGGATGCGTACATCAGGATCAGCATCAACAAAGACTTTGATATCAAGCATATCGCGGAGGTTCTCGTCGGATAGAACATGGAGTCCCTCGATGATTACAATATTGTTGGGTTTCAGTTCTACAGTCTCCGTAGTGGAGCGGGCATGAACTGTGAAGTCATACACCGGTGCATATGCGGTCCTATCTTCTCGCAGACATTTAAGATGCTCAATAAGCAGCTCGTTGTCGAAAGCGAAAGGATGATCGTAATTGATGGATTCACGTTCAGCGAAGCTGAGGTGTGAATGATCTTTATAGTAGTTATCTTGAGATATGAAAGTTACCTTTCCCGTTCCAAGACGGTCAATGACGGAGCGGGCTACGGTTGTTTTTCCCGAGCCGGTGCCGCCGGCGATACCAATGATGAGCATGTGATTCAATAACCCTCCCTAAGATTGCCGTTGCAATTCCAATATTGTAGCACAGCGCTCATGTTTTTTCACCTTAGATCGGGTAAAATTAAGATGGGATTTTTTGAAATTCGTCTATATTAGGGACAAGGCAAATACGGAAGGGGCAATTCTACCAATGAACGGAAAAAAATCAGTGCAAGAGGCCTTTAATGAAACGACTTATCGAATGGTAGGACATGGGAATCGAGATGTTCAAGTCTTGAAGGAAGCCTTTGAAGCTGTAGAGAATAGTACACCATCTGATATTTATGGATCGGGAAAGGTGATTGAGGATTTTCAGTCGGAAATGGCGAAGCTCTTGGGAAAAGAAACAGCAGTTTTCTTTCCGAGTGGAACGATGGCACAGCAAATCGCCTTAAGAATATGGTGTGATGAAAAAGGACTCAAGAGCGTCGCCTATCACCCTTTATGTCATTTAGAGATCCATGAGCAGGATGGGTTGAAGGAATTGCATCATATCGAGCCTGTCCTACTTGCGGATAAGAATAGACTCATTACCTTGGATGATGTATTACAAATGAAGGAGGATATTGCTTGTCTGCTGCTTGAATTGCCACAGCGTGAGATTGGCGGACAGTTACCGGAGTATCAGGAGCTTGAAGCGATTTCTGCATATTGCCGTGCTCGGGGAATTAAGCTGCATTTGGATGGCGCAAGATTGCTTGAGACGCTTCCCTATTATGGAAAGACAGCTGCTGAGATCTGCGCCCTCTTTGATAGTGTCTATATCTCCCTGTATAAAGGAATCGGAGGAATTGCAGGCGCGATTCTTGCAGGCGCTGAGGAGTTTACGAAGCAATCGAAGATATGGAAACGGCGGCATGGTGGCGACCTAATCAGTCTGTATCCATACATTATTTCCTCTGATTATTACTACCAGCAAAGAGTAGATAAGATGCAGCAGTATTTTGAAGGGGCTAAAGAGCTTGCTGCTTTAGTTAATCAATGTCATGCGGTGACTACGTTACCTGCTGAGCCTGTCTCCAACATGTTTCATATGCATTTTCAAATGTCTAGGGAGAGCATTGAACCGATCCTGTCTTCTGTATATGAGGCAACAGGAATCGGTTTAAGCGCAGCGATAAGACCAACGGGAGAACATAGTTCTTATTGTGAGATCAGTATTGGAGACAAGTACGCAGACATCCCTAAAGAAGAGTTAAGAGGATTCTTACTGCTGCTCGATAAGCTAATGCGTGAATCATCTTCCGAGCAGCGTTCGAAGTAACGAGATCCGTAATAATTGTTTTTTAATAAGCTTTGTACGGAATTCATTTCTTAATTGATTGTAGATCGGCGGGCAATGGTTAAGGGCCCAATGATACATGAATTTAAAGTCTGTGGCGTCTTTCGCAGAATTTAATAAATAGTATGAGATCGTATCATATGCATTATGGTTAAACCATTCCGTCATTTCCTGCTCGTGATAGCCATATTTCTGAATGGCGATATTCTTAATTAATAGCTTCTCCTCCAGATTCTCAATTAAGAATCGCTGACTCAAATTAAAAGTAATATTGTCTCCGTGTAATCTGTACACACCGGCAAGGGTATCTATGAAGCCAGCATCACCGATGAGCAAGGAACGCAGATAAATAGAAGCATCGTTAACCATGTTCATATTCAGGATATCCATAGCCATTAAAGCCTCACGCTTAAAGACAGTTGTTAAGGTGGAGGAGGGCTTCGGATATCCTTTTTTCTCGAAATTCATGAAATAATCCTGCTTCTTAATAATCCTGCTTAGCTGTAGGCTACTGATCTTCAGGTGTTTGGCCTTTGAAAATTCGAGAAACACATTAGCAGCCACAAATGATATTTCGGGATGGTGATTGTGAAAGTGTACAGCCTTACTTAAATAATTCATATCAATCAGATAGTCATCATCATCGAGAAAAAGAACGTACTTCCCATCACCATGAGCAGCAAAAGCCTTACGGCGATTATTTCCCGGCCCGCTATTTTTTTCGTTCCGCATATAGATTACCCGTGACTCGCTTCCGAAGCTTTGATGCATTAACTCATCCGTGCCATCTGTAGAGCAATCATCAATAACTGTGATCTCTATATAAGGATAGTCTTGCTTTAAGATGCTTTGGATCGCTTGATATAGAAATGCCTTTCTATTGTAAGTAGTGATAATGACACTAACCTTGGGATAATCGGCAAAGGAAAGGAGTGCTGAGTGTGAAGTATCCGTATGGGAGGAGTGATGTTTGATTGCAACGATCCCATGGATTAACCCGTCAATTTCTTCGTTCACAATACTGAATTGCTCTGACAGATAGAACCTTAATGCATCTTCTGAAGCTCTCCCTGTGAGATAAGCACGGATCACCTCAGATAAGGTTTCCAGAAAGGTTCTAATTTGCGGATTTTGTTCTTTATCTATGATCAGGCGGCATCTTTGGAATAGTTCTTTATCGTCCATTGAAATGGATGGTGAATGGTTGATTTCATGATTAAGGTCATTTAGAAAGACGTAACAGGCTTGCTGCAAAACCTCGCTATGATCCATTTGGGGGCCTCCTGCTGTGTTATTTGGATAAACCACTTACCTTAGGTCTAGCTGCAATTTTACTTTTGAGTTTATATCGATACGTTTTGAGATGTCCCCATGTATACAGGAATACTTCCCGTTCCATTAAGGAGGCAATTACGAAATATACGGGCAGGGTCACAAGCCCTAACAGTACACCCCACAACATAATTCCTGCATAGGAATGGATAGGGATGTCGATGGTGCTGGAGATTAGAATAATGCCAACAAAAACGACTGCATTCGTAAGCCATCTTCTAAAAGTGACCCAAGGGCTCCGCTCCAGCAGATGTCTGCTAGCATAGACCACGATATCTATGGAGCGATACAAGAGAGCGGCTATCGTCCCCATCAATACACCGTAAATCCCCATAAAGATAACGAAGACAATAGAAGCGACTAGATTGATAGCGGATTCTAGAATGGAACGGTTCTGTGTGTTCTTGAAATGTCCGGCGATCGTAATCACATTATTGGAGGAAGCTCTGGCATTGGTTAATAATTTGATGACTACGAACAGGATCGGCAGCCACATATCGATATAATTCACGTCATTTACCCCAGCGGTATACAGTTTCATAAAAGGTAGAATTAGAATGTAGGCTACCGTTAGAATCGAGAAAATGAGCCCCATAAAATACACTTCGTAAGCATCATAAAATTTAATAAAGGCTTCTTTACTCTCATGAAAGCTCTGACCGAGAGCAGCCTTCACGCTTCCGTTTATGGTTTGGACGATGTTATCTACAATCGTAAAAATCATGTTGTACATGACATAAATGCTGACGATCTTTAAGTTCGTAAATATAGTCAGGATTAGCACGTCAGTATTTCTAAACACTAAGTAGGAGATCTCATGGACTAAGACGGAATTTTTTTGACCAATGGCTTCATAGTCTGGTTTAAGATTTAGGTTGATCCATTTGTAATGCTTATTAATATAAATATAGAAGACGACGATTTGAAGTATGGTCAGTATGAAGTAGGAAGCTTGCACAGCAATGATGTTAACGCCTTGAAGTAATAACAGAATCCGAATTACATTGTTCAGAATATTAGCTACGGTGACTATAGAAGTCTCTACATAGCTTTTTCCCTCTGCAGCGAGAAGCACTTTGAATTTCCCTTGAAAATAATAATTGATCGCTCCGCCCATCCCTGTAAGCAAAATAATGAGCATAATCGATAATCGATCGATGTCAGAAGTGATCACTAATGGATACACGGTGGCGATTAGAAGGACGGCGAAGAAATAATAAATGCCTGTTTTTTTATAATAGCTAGAGGTGGCGGCCAAAATAGAGTTGATGTGGTTCTTATCATCCGAAGCTACTGGCTTGTATAGGGCTTGGATCGAAGCGGCGCCTACGCCGGCTTCCAGCAGTGCCAAATAACTAATAATTTGTACAATAGAAGCGATTAAACCATTGGCCTCTGAGCCATAGTTGACCATAATCAGTCGGGGGATAAAAAAACCGAGGATGATCGTGATGAGTTGACTCCCGAGTCCAAAAGATAAGTTAAGAATGCTCCGCTTGGCTCTCATAACGCATCCTCCTTTCGTAAAGCGATAAATACGTATCCAGATGCTCGAAATGCCTTTCGGCATGTTTGGCTTGCGGTGTGACATCCATATAGTGAGTAGTCATACTTTCAAAAACCTGTGCAGGCTGGAGCTGCTCCAGTGTAGTGAAATCGGTATATAACCCTTTGAACTGGGCATCTTCCATTACATTGATCATTTTTTTGCTGTAAGCGACGGGAAACACTGGTTTACCCAATACCCACCCGAGGATCATCGCATGGAATCTTGAAGCTACGATAAAGCTGGAATGGGCTAGAACGGCCAAGACCTCTTCCATATTCGTTTTATATAAATGCACTTGGGTGGCATCCTCATAGGAGGGACCCATAAGACTCCGGATTTCCTCAATCGCCAGCTGATCACCTTCGTGTTCACAAAATGACATGAAATGAACAGCGTAGCCTTTTTCAATGAAATAAATTGCGAGTTCTTTCATTTTTTCATAATAGAGGTTGTCAAAACCGTTCAGACCTTTAGCAGAAGGCTTAATGACGGATAAGACGATATAATCCTCCGGTTCGGTGTGAAGATCTGACGGGTTAAGCTGAAAAATAATATCGGGTGCTAAACGGACATTATTCAGATCCTCAAATAAATCATAAGAGTACTTTTCTCTAAAGCAGATGTCTGTATAGTTCTTAAAAATCCGCCTATGTTCCTCATAATATTCTTTATCTGTATAAGGGCCGAAATTCGATCCTAATAAATAGTAAGGCTTGTTCTTATTCCGGATGGCTTCTGCGTTCTTAAAATGCTTCTCCCAATGCTCTGCCTGCATAAAGATCGAGCCGCCGATATGAACAACACCATCGGAGTGATTTGCCATAAATTTTTGCGCCAGATTATGTATCTTTAACCTTCTGCAAATAAAGGCAATGCCTCTTAAGAAAATGGAATCGGAAGGATACACTTTGAGGTTCCTGATCTCTTTGAAGCATAGCTTGTATAGGCGTGGAGCACAGATTCTGAATTCGGTATCCGGATACCTTTCACATAGTACCTTTATGAATAAATCATCGCCCAAATTAAATTCGGTATAGGCATAGATCAGCATCTTCTTCATATTCTAGATTCCTTTCGCTTGAACCTGGATAAGCTTCTCTCCACAGAAATGAATCTGTGATATAGAAGCGGGGAGATTAAGAATGCTCGGATATAAAGGGCTAATCTTCGATCATTCCCTCTATAACGTCTTATGAGTTCATACATTTCTTGGTTTAGTTCCGGATAGGTATGATCGATGTCGCGAAGTAACTTATGAATGCTTACGCCTTCTGTCCCATTTAGACAGGTTTTTAGGTTGAAAAAGTAATTCTCGATCAATTCGCGATTTCTTATATAAGGAGATATCATATCCAGCTTCTCAAAGGGATGGGCCTCGAAATAAGCATCTACCCGTTTGAATACACCAACGACATCAAATTTTTTTACATTATAGCTGTTGGAAATCGACGTGTTTCTTTGTAAATAAAATGATAATATATCCGGCAATGTGATGACAGTAGCGGCTCTGGATAAGGCTTTGTAGATAAATTCCTGATCTTCTCCATTCACACAGCGTTCCGTATATTGGAGCCTATGTTGGAGTAATAATTCCCGTTTGTATGCAATGCTCCCTGTCCATATCCGCAAGCTTTTGTTCACGAAAATATGCGTCAGTGCTTCACTGCCTGTTATGTTGCTATAAGCGGAGGTGTAGCTCAAAGTAGTGACTCCATCCTCTGTGACATGGCTATATCCCCAGCAAATAATCTCGGGGTCAGATGGTTGAGTATAGGTATGAATGGTTCGTACTAAGTCTGTAGAGATATAATCATCACCATCCAGAAACAGCACATATTTCCCTGTAGCTTCTGTTAAGCCTCTATTTCTAGCCGCACTAACTCCCTGATTCTCTGTTCGAATGACTTTGCAAGAAAGATCGGGGTGAAGTGCGAGAATATTTGCTATCACGTTGTAGGTGTTATCTGTAGATCCGTCGTCCACGATAATGACCTCGAAATGTGGTTCACTTTGGTTAAGGAGTGAATCAAACATAGGGGTTATATAATGTTCAATATTGTATACAGGGACCACAATGCTTAGATTCATGTGCTGGCTCCTTTCCTTGGTAGAACTGGATAAATAGCTATCTTAAGCTTACCCTTCGTATCAAAAGATTGTATATACTACTTTAGTTTACTTATTGCTACCTCTAATTCGTTGTAACATCGCGTGAATAATAATTATTACAGTATGTAAAATGACAATCATATCGATTGGTATAACATATATAGAAAGTCTATAAAATCATGAATTCTCGAAGCGGAGGGACTATGATGCAGCTGCAAAAAATATTCGTGAACGGTGAGAGATTAAAGAATACGATTGAGGCATTTGCGGATTATGGGCGTACAGATAATAACGGCGTGACCCGGTTATCGCTGACGGAAGAGGATCTTAAGGTTCGGGATTATTTTCGATCCTGTTGTGAAGAATTGGGGATGTCTGTGAAGGTGGATGATATGGGCACGATGTACGCTACGCTTGCGGGTGTAGAGTCTGGGCCTCCTATTGTGATTGGTTCGCATATGGATACTGTGAAAAAAGGCGGCAGATTCGATGGTATCCTTGGGGTAATCGCTGGACTAGAGGTAGTTCGCACACTCGTGGATCACGGGATAAAACCGAAGCTATCGGTGACCATTATGAATTTCACAAATGAAGAAGGGGCTCGCTTTGAGCCTTCGATGATGGCTTCTGGTGTGCTGGCCGGTAAGTTCGATAAGGCAGAAATGTTGAATAAAAAAGATCCCGAAGGCATTACCTTTGGCGAAGCACTGGAGGAGAGCGGATATAAGGGGGAAGCGAGCAATCGAATTACCGAAGCCACTGCTTATTTGGAGCTTCACATCGAGCAAGGTCCCGTGCTAGAACAAGAAGAACTGTCGATTGGTCTGGTGGACTGTGTAGTTGGCATGGCCTGCTATGAGATTGAGGTGATGGGGGAATCGGATCATGCGGGCACCACGCCTATGGCAATGCGCAAGGATGCCTTGTTCGCTGCCACGGATTTGATTACGGAGCTTAGAAGCAAGCTTAGTGCGCTCGATTCTGAACTGGTGTATACCATGGGCAGAATGAATGTGTTTCCTAATATTCATACCGTCATTCCCAATAAAGTGATCTTCACCATTGAGGCTAGACATAAAGATATGGAGATTGTCCGTGAGGTGGAAGCTATTATTCATAGCTTGCCGGAGATGTTACTGGACTGCGGAGCAAGTAAGACCAAGCTTTGGGGTAGAGAGACTGTTTGGTTTGACCGGGGGATATGTGATTTAGTGGAGCAAGCGGCACAAGCCTTGGGTTATTCTAAACGGAAGATCGCAAGTGGCGCAGGGCATGATGCTCAGTTCGTAGCCAGCTTTCTGCCATCCGCGATGGTGTTTGTACCTAGTGTGAAGGGAAAAAGTCATTGTGAAGAGGAGCTTACCTCCTATGAAGACTGTGAAAAAGGGGTAAATGTAATCCTAGAAACGGTGTTATTATTACTGTCAAAGTAATACGCGTCACTAAATATAACATTCTAATATGGAAGTAGTGCTTTAATTTCATACAAAATCGTCAAAAAGACACTTTAAGCAGTGTCTTTTTTTATGAGATAATGATTAGGGTTGTGTTGGGTACCAAATGTCATAAAGTTACTGGGCGGTTTAAGTCGAATCCTTTGTGTAAAAACACAATGATGATAGATAATATTTTAATTTTTTACCAAATTGGGAATACTAAACGTATGTTATCATTCTTTACATAAGGGATCTACATTAGACGGGAGAGATGAATGATGATTATCGGAGTGCCTAAAGAAAATAAAAATAATGAGAATCGTGTAGCCATAACGCCTGCGGGTGTAGTTAGCCTTATTAAAGAAGGACATCAAGTGCTGGTGGAAGCTGGGGCTGGTGTGGGAAGTGGATTTCCGAACGAAGAGTATGCTTCTGCCGGAGCGAAGCTGATTCAGGACGCAGCTACGGTCTGGAGCTCTGCCGAAATGGTGATGAAAGTGAAAGAACCGCTGGAAAGCGAGTACCCTTATTTCCGTCCAGGCCTTATCTTGTTCACGTATCTGCATCTTGCGCCTGAACCTTCTCTGGCAGCTGCGCTCAAAGACAAGGGTGTCTTTGCCATCGGGTATGAGACGGTTGTTCATGAACGTACCTTGCCGTTATTAACACCGATGAGTGAAGTAGCGGGCCGGATGTCTGTGCAGCTTGGCGCTCAGTTTTTACAAAAAAACTATGGCGGACAAGGGATTCTTCTCTCCGGTGTTCCCGGGGTTAGTCGTGGCAAAGTTAGCATCATCGGCGGTGGAGTAGTGGGTACAAACGCTGCAAAAATGGCTATTGGTTTGGGTGCTGATGTTACAATTGTTGACCTCAGTGCTGAAAGATTGCGTCAATTAGATGATATTTTTGGGGCACAGATCAATACGCTCATCTCTAACCCTTACAATATTGCCAAAGTGGTAGCTGAGGCAGACCTGTTGGTAGGTGCGGTGTTGATTCCTGGTGCGAAAGCACCGAAGCTGGTTACAGAAGAAATGGTCAAGACCATGAAGCCGGGATCGGTGATTGTTGATGTGGCCATTGACCAAGGTGGTATCGTAGAGACGATCGACAGAGTGACAACACATGATAATCCTGTATTTATTAAGCACGGCGTGTTGCATTATTCTGTTGCTAATATGCCGGGCGCTGTGGCGAAAACTTCGACGATCGCTTTAACCAATGTCACCGTTCCATACGCCCTGCAAATTGCCAATAAAGGCGTGATCAAGGCGATTCAGGAGAATGCGGGCCTAAGAAGCGGCGTAAATGTCGCCAATGGTAAAATCACCTGCCAAGCCGTGGCTGAAGCACTTGGCGAGAAACATTTTACGGTAGAACAAGCTATGGAGCAGACGTTCACGATGAGCTAATTAGAGCTAAATAGATGTGTTCCAAATGATTTATAATATTTGGAGACCAATAGACAGCGAATTCCCGCTAAGGGAGTTTGCTGTTTGTTGTTTCTGGGAGTAATATTTCAGCTTAGTTCGGTGTGGGGAGGATCCGGTAGAAGTCTGCTAGTTTGATCTAGGAGGTAGCTAGGAGTGGCTTCAGTGTGCCTAGATCCAGCAGAAATCTACTAATTCGGTGTTAAAGGTTTGTAGGACTGCGTTATGAAGATCGTTGGATCGGGTGGATGTTTGTTGGTGTATTGTTAAAAGTAGCTAAGTTGTATTTGGTATGGTTAGGTACTGTTGATGTCGCCAGTGCGACGCTAAATGTGGATAGACACTACGTAGAAGTTGGTTTAAATTCGATCAAAAGTAGCTAGTTCCAACTATGTGCAACCTGATTTGGCTAGTTCTAACTAGCATTTGTTAGTTTTCTTGGATTTTAAGACGGTGATAGTTTTGTTGGAGATGATTTATAGGGAAATCCCCCCTATAAATTACGCCAATATAGCTTAAATAGCTATTTTTAGGGAATTTCTCCCTATAAATATGAAGAATATCCCTGATTGTGCCTCAATTGGAGTAATTATAGGGAGGTTTTCCCTGATTAGTAGCAGGTAAAGCTAAAGAGACACAATTACAGGGAGGAATTCCCTAAAAACTATAAGGGAACTCTCTCAAGTAGTGGTTTAAGTGTTGTCGCGCCACTCCGTCACCTCGCTCCCGTAAGCCGCATCAACGTATTGTGTAAATCCATCCCACGCCACTCCATAACCCCGCCATTCCGCAACCAACGTAACCTGTACTCAGCAAATACGCCCCCACGCAACTCTATAACCTCGTAACTCCTCCACCCGGCGATCTCAAGGCCCGCCATCTCGCCCCCATCCCAATATCTTATAGTCAGCTAGGAGCACGCATACTATAATAAAATCACTCTAGAGTACAAGGTTCGGCTATTTTTCAGGCAGGGGTGGGGCTAGTGACGGAAAAGGATCCATTGTTTGATCGTTTCTTCGATAGTATGGAATCGTTGGCGGATGCGATTAGTGAATCTCTTCAATCCCAAGTTACGATTGAGGACAGTAATCACCATGTGATCGGATACAGCTCCCATCAATTTGAGAGTGATTCCGCGAGAATTTCGACCATTATTGGAAAGCGCGTGCCTAACGCTGTCATTATTGGCTTGCGCAAGAAGGGGATTATGCAGCAGCTTGAGAGCGCTACACGTCCGATTCGGATTCCTGCGGTCATGGAGGTAGGTCTTGGCCCCCGACTCGCTATTTGCATCAAACATCAGAAGGAAATTCTCGGGTACATATGGGTAGTGGATGCAGGCAATCTAGTTGAAGGACACGCAGAGAATATTGTAGAGAAAGCGGCGGCCATCGTTGGTCGTTATATATTGAAGCAACGGGGTTGGAAGACGAAGCAGGAGAAAACGCAGGAGGATTTTTTCTGGAAGCTGCTCACCTCCCATTACGACAATGAAGCGAATATCAAGCAGGATGCGGAAGTTTGGTCGATTCTTTTGCCGGACAAATATTATATTAGCGTGTTTGAGAGTGACAAGGTCATCAATGACCACTTCGTACTTCGGTTTCGTCAAACTATGACCTCCTATCCGGGGCTGAAATTATTGTTTCTGACGGCAGAGCACAATCGGTTAATTATATTGTTTTCGTTCAGCTTTCACATGGAAGGGAATAGTGGCCTGTCTTCGTTCATGCACAAAATTATCGAGGATATGCGTAAGAGTGAGAGCTGTATGCTGGCTGCTGGCTGTAGCCTGGATTACACCGAATATATGTCGGCAGCTATTGCGTACTGGGAAGCGGGGTCCATTCTGGAGATCAAGAAGCTGCTGCCTTTTCATGGCCGGGAGTTACTATTGTATGAGGATATTGGATTTTGGGCGTATATTCCGGCTATTATGGAGCAAAAGCGCAGTCGAACCCGTAAAAGTCCTCTGCTGTATCCGCTAAAAGAGCATGATCGCGAGCATAAAAGTGATTTTCTAAAAACGATCGCCGTTTATTTATCACTCAGTGGAAACCTGAAGGAATCCGCCGCTTTTTTACATATTCATACCAACACATTGCTGTACAGATTAAATCGAATTGCAGAAATCACGGGCAAAAGCTTAAAGGATACGGGATACCGCACTTCTATATATTTGGATATTTTGACGGAAGAGACCAGGCAGCTCAATCAGTGGTTTGTTGAGTCAAGGGAATAAAATGAATTAAGCACCAACTGGGCAGCGAACACGTACAATAACCTATATTTAGAACCTATAACATTGGAGGGACTAAGCATGGTGAAGGAAGTTCGTTCACCCGATGCCCTTGACTTTGAACGGAAAATGAGAGAAAGCATCGTGGATTCGGCCGAAGGTTTAAATAATAGTGGAGCGGATTTTGCAACATTTGATGAGTCACGCGGTAATCCGCAATTTTGGACGCGTACAGATATCGGAGGACTTCAGCTGAACGCTGGTGTGGCACCTTCGGTTGGGGTTAAAGACATTTTTCAGAACGGACATTTATATGCCTTCGAATGCGCGACAGCGATGGTCATTGTTATGTACAGGGCGACAATTGAAGCTATAGGTGAAGAAGCCTTTAATAGGTATTTTAAGGATTTGTTCTTATGGGATTGGAACTACGACGAGAACCTACGCTTAGTTACGAACTATAATAAGGATCAGATGCTGCGGGGAGATATTGTGTATTTCAGGAATCCAGATCATGCGCCTAGCAAGCCAGAATGGCAGGGTGAGAACGCTGTTAAGCTTGAAGAAGACCTATTCTATGGCCATGGTATTGGGATAACCACTGGAGAAATCATTATAGACTCTCTTAATGGGGAAAGAGTGCCTGGAAGTAACATTTCAGCGTTTCTTACGAATGAATCCATTCATCCAGATTTTAACTATTTACAGAGATTATCTTCAGGTTCTGTCTTAACCGGAGCGGAAAATAGAGGCTCTGAGTGCACTGTGTTTTCAAGAATTGGGACTAGAAGTTACATTTATAAGATTTAACAGCTAAGAGGGTACCAAGAAGAGTAATCTTCCTGAAAAAAAGGGGCTGTCTCATAAGTAGATGTTCTACAAAAGAAACAGCCCCGGTTATTCTTCTGTTGTCCATAACTCGAACGAGGTGGTGTTCTGGGATCACTTCACCATCCGTTTGTCCGTCATACGTAGTTTCAGTAAAGACACCATCTAGGGTGTCTTTTTTTCGTGTGGATTCAATAGTTCTAGTTCGTAGCCATTGAAGCTTGAGTAGCTGGAATGCCACCTCTTTGTGACTCTTGCATCTTACGTCATAAATATACTAGCTATTTATGTGCCAAGAAAGAAATTTCAGTGCATACAATTTTAATCTTTAATAGTAGCCAAGGTTTAATTTTACATTGAGCTGTTATAGTACTCCTTGATCAATACTTTACTCACGGGGGGAAGGATAAGCGCAATGAATACATTACGTAAGACAATAGTGATTGCATCAGCGATAACGTTGCTAGGAGGAGGGTTTAATACAGGCTTTAGTCAAAATAATTATGTCTACGCAGCAGATGATACTACGCCATCCATCCTGGTCGAAGATTTTGAAGATGGAATCAATGATGTGAAATTTAATCCTAAACGTATGTATAATGCTACGCTGCATTTGGAAGATAACAAGAAGCTTGTAAGAAATGGGCAATATTCGGCTAGAATTGATTACGATATGATCGGCATAGTAGATAACCCCTCTCAAATTGAAGTCGGGTATAAAACGGGGAATATCCCAGTTACAGGTTACCCTACTAAAGTAGGCATGTGGGTTTATGCAAACAATGAAGGACATTTGCTGACGACAAAATTTAGAGATATAGGCGGATCTTCTTTCCAGGCAGAATTTTATGATGTAAATCAAGTGGGTATCAACTGGTCCGGCTGGAAATATATCGAGGCAGATATTCCGCAGGGTAAACCGGGTCCGATTGTTCTTGAATTGTTTTTCCAATTGAAACAATCGAATATGAGCAAGAAAAACAAGGGCTCTATTTGGGTAGATGATATTACCTTTATCTATGATGAAGTTGATGAGGATAAGGACGTTCCTGCCATTAAACCTATAGCCCCTGTTGAAAATGAAGTCTTAAACACTCCACTTGATGAATTGAAGGTTGAGCTGACCGATAACGGATCAGGTCTGGATTTGGGTACCTTATCTGTTCAGTTAGATGGAACGGATATTACGGATGAAGTGCACTATTCTCCAGATACAAATGTATTAACCTACCCAGGAGAATATGTAGATGGCGGTTATCATGAGCTTGTGATTGAAGTGAAGGACAAGAATGGTAACCCGGCAGCCCAAAAACTCACCTTCACAATAAATGCAGGAGAGCGTTTGTTCATGACTGCAGATGAAGAAGCAATAAGTAATGAAATCTATCCTGTTCATATTAATATCAAAGATTACTTGAAAGCAGAGCAGGCAAAATTCAGCTTAAATTATGATGCAAGCACCCTTCAAGTTGAAAGCATTACTCAGGCGGCTGGAGTCTCCCTAACCTCAGATATTGATAATGAGCACGGCATGGTTCAAGTAGCACTTGATAACGTAATAGCAGCAGCTCAAAATGTCGTTACTGTTAACTTCAGAGTGAGCTCTCATGCCGTCTTAGAACGTGGTGAAGCGTACAAAACCATAACAATGAGTAATGCGAGTCTTACTGCTGGCGGCGTTCAGACGAGTACACCATTAGCTGCGCCCATTCATTATACAATCGGTTTCCCTTATCAGCTGAAAATGACGGGAGTTGGTTTGGGTACACCTTCTACCTTTACAGTGTTAGACCATGGAGGCAAGCCGTATGAAGGTGCGGATATTGTTTTCACTGGATTATTAAAGCAAAGCTCAGTCGTTACAGTTAACACTGTTACGTCTAGTGTATATGAGGATGATGATACATCTTCTAATGTAATCATGGTTGCAAATGCTGGTGAGCGTTACTATGCTTCAACAGCAGCTAAGAATGGATTTTACGAGGTTATTCTCGCAGACGGACAAACAACAGGTTATATCTCTGAAGCTGATGTTAGTAGTCAGTTATTGAGCGGCAGCCTTGGTAAAACAGATGCCAAAGGACAGTTAATAACAGACCTCACTACATTGGCACTTGGAACCTATCAGGTACAAGCAGTCATCGGTGATCAGAACAGTAAGGTTGTCAATTATGAAGTTGTAGAGCAGTATGGTATGAATGAACCGCAATATATTCAAACCTATGTCGCAGAGGATATGTCTTCACAACTGAGTGCTGCCTGGCAAACAAAACCAGATCAAACCTCTACGTATATTCAATACATCGAAGCTGGTGAATGGGGAGCAGGTGCAAGCCCAGACAACAATAATGTAAAGCAGCAGCAAGCTGAGAGTGAGCTACAGGTGCTTAGTATGAAGGGAAATGGAACGAAGGGGGAAATCCGGTTTCATAATGTCCTGGTTAAGGGCTTGAAAGCAGATACCACTTACAAATATCGTGTAGGCTATGAAGACCAATGGTCGGAGTGGCATGAATATTCTACTGTCGATCAGGATAAATCAACACCAACCTCATTCTTGTTTATTACGGATTCCCATACGAATCAACTACCAGGATTACAAATCTACCAAGAGCTAATGACTAACGCTTTGACACAATATCCATCAACACAGTTTATTATGCATGGTGGAGATATGGTTGATGTGGGCGGCGCATTCGAAGAATGGCAAAAGTTCTGGCTAGCCTCTTCTGTATATGCAACAAAACTCCCGGCTGCACTAACACTGGGCAACCATGATGTGAAGAGTGAAGGGAAGGATGTGTTCACCAAAGGTGCGAATTTTCCGGAAAACGGACCAGAATCCCAACTGCAATATGCTTACTCTTATGAAGTCGATGATACTCATTTTGTCGTATTGAACTCAGAAGGCACAGAGGAACAGATGGTTGATCAAGCAGCATGGTTAAAGGACGATTTGGAACAGAATGATAAAAAATGGACTGTCGTTATGTTCCACCGTCCAGCTTATCATACAGAGAATGGTCGAGAATCCCTTGTTGAGTATACCCAAACCTATTTTGCCCCCATATTAGAAAAGAAAAAGGTCGATTTGGTTCTGGTTGGTCATGATCATGTATATGCCCGCACCTATCCAATGATGGATGGAAAGCCAAATAAAGCTACCAATGAGGGTACTGTATACCTTGATGGTGGTGCTTCAGGCTGGAAATTCTATGATGGCACCCAATATAATTATTTGAATTATATTTTTGATGAAGACGTTCCTGTATACTCTGCTATTAAAATTACTGAGGATGCGATTCATGTGGAGGCACGTACAAGTGCGGGTACATTAATTGATGAGTTTTCTGTCAAGAAAACAACTGTAACTGAGACACCAATGCCGACACCAACACCAATACCGACACCAACGCCAACGCCACCAACATCGACACCAACGCCAACGCCACCAACATCGACACCAACGCCAACGCCACCAACATCGACACCAAAGCCAACAGCAACGCTAACACCACCAACACCAACATCGAAGCCAACAGCGATGCCAACACCGCCAACATCGACACCAACATCGAAGCCAACAGCGTCGAAGTTGGTGTTCAACGACAAGGTAAATGTAGATGCAGTTAAAGCTATCGTGGAAAAAGAGAAGTCTGCTCCCGCTATAAACTTTACGGATGTTCCGGCATCATCATGGAGTGCCTCTGTAGTGGAGCGGGCAGCTAAGATGGCGATTGTAACGGGTTATAGTGATGGTTCTTACCATCCGAATCAAAAGGTAACCCGCGCCGAGTTCGCCACAATGGTAGCAAAAGCATTTGGTCTACCGAATTCAAACGGTTCATCCTTCTCTGACACACAAGGACATTGGGCTTCAGAATCGATTGCAGCATTACAAGCTAAAGGGGTAATCACGGGTTATAGTGATGGTTCTTTCCATCCGAATCAAGAAATTTCCCGCGCTGAGATCGTTGCAATGCTTGCTCGTCTGACAAACTATGTTCCTAACGCATCCATTCTATTTTTGGATGTAGCTACGAACTGGGCTTCTGAACAAATCAATGCTTTTGCAACTGCTGGCATAGTAACTGGTAAAGGCAACGAATTGTTCAAACCGAATGATGCTGCATCCCGTGCGGAGTCAGTTACGATGATCATTCGTTTGTTGGATAAATTACTTGCACAATAAGTGAAATGTTTCGGATAGTTAACTGGATTTACCTCCACCAACAAGAAAAAGAAGGGGCTGTCCCTGAGTCATTTATGACTTATGGGACAGCCCCTTTGCTGTGTCTAATAGCCTAAAGCTCAACAAAATCGTTGCGGAATTTCTCGAAATCAGATTTTCTACATTCCAGCGCAAGCCGTGTGCCTGTTTCTTCATAGCTAGTGGATTGAACATGGGCATGCTCGTTGAAATAGGAGACCACATTGCCGCGATCAAATGGAATCAGAATTTCACACTGTACATAATCCGTAAACACATGGCTGCGAATCAGATCTGTAAGTTCAGCTATCCCGCTATTTTGTTTGGCAGAGAGATAGACATTGTCACCCTCAAGGTGAGGGTAAGGCAAGTCAGTTAGGTCAGCTTTGTTGTAAGCATAAACCGTTGGAATTTGGTCCGCGCCGAGGGCTTTTAACGTCTCATCGGTAACGGCCATATGCTGCTGATGCTGCGGATCGGAAATATCGACTACGTGAATCAATAAGTCAGCTTCGGTCACCTCTTCGAGCGTGGAGCGGAAGGCTTTGACCAGATGATGGGGAAGCTGGCTGACGAATCCGACGGTATCTGTTAATAAAAAGGTTTTGTGATCTGGTAGCTCAATGCTCCGAACGGATGTCTCCAGCGTAGCGAATAACATATCCTTGGCGAACACTTGCTTATTAGAGCCGGGATGATACGTCTCCACGATCACATTCATTAAGCTGGACTTGCCGGTATTCGTATAGCCGACGAGACAGACGACCGGAACCTCATTCTTATGCCGCTGCTTCCGCTGAATTTGGCGCCTTGCTACTTGCTGTTGAAGCTCAACTTGTAACGCTGAAATACGTTCTTCAATTCTTCTGCGATCCAGCTCCAGCTTCGTTTCACCAGCGCCTCTGTTCTTCAGCCCAGCACCACCGCCTTGTCTTCCGAGGGATTCTCGGAGACCTGTCAGGCGGGGCAGCATATACTGCAGCTTGGCTACTTCTACTTGCAGCTGTGCTTCTTTGGTCTTCGCTCGTTCTGCGAAAATATTCAAGATCAGAATCGTTCGATCAATGACCTGACGGCCTAGAGAAGACTCCAAATTGCGAATCTGTGAAGGAGACAGCTCATCATTAAAAATAACAATAGGAGCATCATGCGCTTCTAAGAGCGCAGATAGTTCTTGGATTTTGCCTGTGCCGATATAGTGGGAAGGGTTGATCCGGCTTGCCTTCTGACTAAGTTCTCCGACAACTTCTAGGTCACAGGCAGCTGCCAGATTAGTGAGTTCTTCCATCGAATAATCGAAGTTTGTTTCGTTTTGTAGCTGAACACCGACTATAATAGCTTTTTCTCGTAGTTGTTCCATATATTTATTCATCCTCCAATAGTAAATAGTAAACGCAAAAAAACACAGGACATCTGCCTGTGCTTACGGTTCGATAGAGGACGTCAGAACAAATGTGTAAGGAGAAATCTCCATTACGACATTAGGGTCTTCCATAGATATATCGAATTAAACAACGGCTGGGGCGTAGGGAAATGATAACCTAATCCCTTACGAGCAGCAGTTGGTTTATTGGCTTCTATGGAGTTAAATGGGTAGACCTATCCTGAGTCCTCTGCACATGGGCAGAGCTTTAGCGCTATTCAATTAGCCGCGCAAAGTTCTAACTCGGATAAAGTCTATCACACGTAACCCTCCGTTCATAAAAAGTTAAGTCGAGTTTACCACATCCTTTATTTGGTGGCAAATCTGTATTTTATGCTCGGTGAAGCACATCTCTATTTTAATATCAATCCAAGAATTCTAAAAAATGATTGCATACCATATATATATAATTTGATATGAATAGGAGGTGTGAAGACATTGCCTGTCCTCTCTACAAACACCATCATTAATTTACCTGTCGACGGTATTCGTCCAATAGATCAAGTTGTGATCAAAGTGGTTAACAATGGATTAGCTGACGCGGCTTGTTATATAACGGGTTTAGCCAATAGTGCAAGTCCTCAGACAGTCTTTATTGAAGAATTATTTGAGCTGCAATATCGGGAAACGTCAAGCAAAACCTACACTATTGTAGAGGATTTATTCCAATTTAATTTTGTGTATTCACAGGAACAATTGAAGATTCAGGTTTTTCTTGTGGATGTGAACGGTGTCTGGACGGCTGTTAATCTGGAAGTGTTTCAAGTAAGCCGTATAACCTCGGAAATCCGTGATAATGTATCGGTTACATCGACTGACTTCGCGGCGATTAGCTTTATGAGGAGCCCTGCCTTTACTATTCCACAAGGTCTTGCGGCTGAGATTAGACCGGCGGCTTTAGATATTCTATCCAAAAGACCTGTGCGGTATATGGTCGTCGCAGGTGGCACTCTGGATGGGACATTCGAAAATTTCCCAACGCCAACTACGGATATTCCTGTCACGGACACAGCACTGCTGGTGAATTACACCTGCACTACGGTCACGGGTGGAAAGGTGATTATGCAAGGTACAGGATCGGGAATCTCCGGTGCTTATGCGAATTTGGCTGTTAATTTGCTTAACGAGCGACTCTCTTACGAGCTAGAGAATGAGCCGGTTACTTTGGTGGTTAACTCACTATCAGGTGATGATGATCTCGCAGTCACCTTTAAGATGTCTGAGCAATGGTGAGCGTTCTTCAATCCAGTTCCGAAGATAAATTCGGGTGATTGAAAAAGGAACATCTGCATAGATGCGCATGTTCCTTTTGATGATCCTTGTAAGCGGTAGGATTAGTCTGTTAAGCCTCGCCGTAATGTAAACAGGTCTTTCAAAGCCTCAGTAGACAGCTCGGTAATCCAGCCTTCGGAGCTGGAGATGACATTATCACTTAGCTGCTGCTTACTCTCCAGCATCTCATCAATCTTTTCTTCGAGCGTCCCGAGAGCGATGAACTTATGCACCTGTACATCACGCGTCTGGCCCATTCGATAGGCGCGGTCCGTCGCCTGATTCTCAACAGCCGGATTCCACCAGCGATCGAAGTGGAATACGTGATTGGCGGCGGTTAAGTTCAGACCGACACCTCCGGCTTTGAGAGAAAGGATAAATACATTCGGCTGATCAGACGGTGGTGCATCTGGACGTCTGGACCCTTCGTCCGCGGAAGGTGCAGGCGTCTGGAATCGCTCAATCATTCGGTCACGCGCCTGTTTGGAGGTACTTCCGTTCAAATAAAGGACAGGCTCCCCAAGCTCCTGCTGTAGAACAGCCTGAAGCATTTTTCCCATCCCGACATATTGCGTAAAGATGAGACAGCGCTCATCCTCTGCACGCAGCTCCTTAACCATATCCAGCAGTCTTTCAAGTTTAGAGGAACGGTTAATGAGTAGACTGGTATCCAGTTTGTTGTCCGAATCCGTTTCAGGGAGGGCCTCCTTAGTCACAAGCATCGGGTGATCACATAGCTGCTTAAGTCCGGTCAAAGCCCCAAGAATGGCGCCCTTACGCTCAATACCTTCCAACTTCTGCATACGGTCGAGCAGTCCGTTTACGGTCTGGTCATAGAGCGCAGCTTGTTCAGCTGTCAGATGGACATAGGTCTTCATCTCATTTTTATCTGGAAGATCGAGCTGAATGTTGGGATCCTTTTTCTTACGGCGTAGCATGAACGGCTTCACGAGATTCTGTAGGTCCGCTGTACGCTTCTCGTCGCGTTCCTTCTCAATGGCATTGCTGAATCGATCGTTAAAGGATTTTGCGCTACCCAGATAACCTGGGGTTATAAAATCATAAATGGACCACAGCTCGGATAATCTGTTCTCTATAGGCGTTCCTGTCAGAGCAATCCGGTGTAAAGCCGGGAAGCTGCGCACAGCTACCGACTGCTTCGTTTGAGCATTTTTGATGTTCTGTGCTTCGTCCAGGCAAATCGCCGCCCAAGTGAATTCCTTCAGCAACTCCTGATCAAGCGCCGCAGTCGCATAAGAGGTGAGTACTACGTCAGCTTGCGAAGCAGCACCATAGAAGAATCCTGCGTCCAGACGGTTACTCCCGTAGTGCAGCATCACATTCAAAGAAGGCGCGAAGCGCTGCAATTCCTTCTGCCAGTTGCCCAGCACAGAGGTAGGACAGATGATCAGAGCAGGCCAACCCGGAGGGTCGGTCTGGCGACGGGAAGCGCTTGGATCGGTATTTTCTTTGATATGAAGTAAATATGCGATGAGTTGGACGGTCTTTCCAAGCCCCATATCATCGGCTAGACAAGCCCCCAAACCGAATTGACGCAGGAAAGTCAGCCAAGCATATCCTTCATGCTGATAGGTGCGTAGCTCTGCCTGGAGTCCTGCGGGCACTGGAGGCTTCGGCCATTGTGAGCGCTGGCCGAGCTGACCAATGAGGCTGATCAAATGCTCGTTTAGCTCTACCTCGAGCCGCAGGCGCGCCGCATCCTCTTGAAGCTGCTCTTCTGTAGCCTCGGCCTCAGCTTCCTCACTCGCTTGTAGCAAATGAAGCTGAAGCACATCTTGGAAAGACAAGCCCTGAGACTTGTCCATACCTGCCATGGCTCTTTGGATTTGCGCTAGCAGCGCGGGATCGAGAGAGACCCATTTGCCCTTGAAGCGGACGAGTCGTTCTCCTCTTGCGACCAGCTCGGCAAATTCAGCTTCGGTGAGGTCGACGTCGCCGATGGAGATTCGCCAATCGAAATCGATGATCGAATCGAGCCCGAACAGCGACTCGCCGCCGCTGCGTTTGTCCTCGCCGGAGCTGATCTTGGCGCGCAGGCGCGGTTTTTTCCGGCTGGCGGCTTCCCACCACGCCGGCAACAGCACTTGCCAGCCTGCTTCCAGCAGCCGCTGGCTCTCGGCCGTCAAGAACCGCCAAGCGATGGCATCGCTGAGCGGTTCGGCCAGCACGTCGCCGCCCGCCGCGAAGCGCTCGGGCGGCAGACTGCCGCGGAGGCGCTCCAGCCATCCCGCGGCGCGTTCGTGCACGTGGGCCGACCATGCTGTCGGCCACAAGCCGTGCGGCTCGCCGTCGTCGGCGAGCCTGATGGGAACAAGCGCGGATTCATCGCGCTTGTCCTGAAGGATCAGCTGCAGCCGCCAAGGGGATTCATCCCCTTCCGGCTCCAGCAGCTGAAGGGCAGGCCGGAAAGGCGCGGTATCCGCCTTCCAGCCAATGGCGATAAGCCATGCAGCGGTATCCATGCCCGCTGCAAGGGCCCCGCTTCTATCGAATAGAAGCGGGAATTCGCTCCGGAGGTCACCTGCCTCGGTCTCCGTGCTGTAATACCTCTGCGATACGGCGGCGGAGAACGCCGCGCGTAACCCACGGCTAAATTCGCTGCCGCCATTTAGCGCCTCAAGAGCCCCTTTGGCAGTGTCATTCTCCACTGCCACCTGCGCAAAAGCACCCTCATCCCAGGTCCATTGCAACCTCCCAGCGCGATAAGCGGAGATATCAGGAATATACTGTTTGTTCTCCAGACATATAGTCAGAAGTGGCGCCAGTTCAGTCAGGTGAGCCGCATCGCCCTCCCAGTTCCATTCGATATGCGCCAGCAGCTTCTGCTCTGCAAAGAAAGGGATGACCTGCTCCGCAGGTAGAATCACTAGCTCTACACCTTCGCCAGCTGGTTGAACCGTTAACTCCGTTCCATAAAAAGACGCCTCATGCCAGGCGAATAACCGCTGTTTAAGCTGCAAACCGGGCACGAGATCTTCTCTTTCATTCATTCCGTATATTAAAGCGTCGCCATACTGGCTTAATGCAAGCCGGATGGTCAGCGTGCGCAAATGCATGTTCATGGTATTAGCTTTCCTTTCCGAAGCTCCTCTTGCAGCGCACGGAGTCTGCTGTGCTTTGTGGTGAAGGCAATGAGGAACTCTTCCCATCGTTCTTCTTGTTTCATTTTTTTATACAGCTTGGATAATCGCTTCAATAGTTTCACAGCCGCCTTGTAGCTATGTCTATTCTTATCCAGCACAAATCTTTCGACGGCCTGATGGTAGAAGGGGAGTAGAACTTCGGGTGCGTTTTTCTCCATAGGCTGGAGGTCTGTAACACGAAATTCGGAAGGCAGCTTACCGATGGACAGTTGATAATCCATCCATGTCTGCCATTTTTCATAGGTAATTAACTTCTCTTCGTATACTTCTCCAGAGATAGGTAACATGGTGGCTAATGTATTCCACATCTGCGGCTCAGCTTCAGGAAGGTGGCGAACGGCCTCTTCCCATCTGTTCGAATAGTTATTCAGATTATAGAGTCTGCTGCTCAGCAGTGGACCGATCTGAGCAAGCCAGCCCACCAAGCGTGACCATTCACCTGCATCCAGAAGCGGGGAGGTGAAGCTCATAAGCTCATCAGGATGGAGACCTGGGCGCTCGGCAGCCTTATTCAGTAATTCCCATGCCTTTGGGTCATCCTTCAGATAAAAATACATGCGGCTCTGGGCTAACAGCCACGCATGGCGTGACAGGGAAGCGCCTAATTCACTTTCTGCCTGCTGAAGCTGTTTGATTTCATCCAGATAAAGCTTAGTTCCACCGGTATTCGGATAAATCCAGTTTCTCCACAGCAGGTCATAGCACAGTGAAAAAGAGGGCTGATCCCGCAAGCGATCGCGCGACTCCGTCAACATCTCACGCCGCAAGTAGGTGAGGGTCTCGACGATATGCGGCCACAGATCGTATTCCTGCTCTTGCTCGGGAGACAGCGGGAGTGTGCTTTTTAACAGACGTGTGATTGCTTCCTGTAGCTCAGAGACCGCTACTTGCGTGTAATAGCCGAGTGATGAGGTGAAGGCGACCTGACCGGGTAGATTGGCGGAAGGCTTAGCCAGCTTTTCTAGAAGAAAAAGATGGGCATGCAGGGTAAATAGCTTGTCCATTTCCGGTGATAACTTCGGCTTAAATTTAGTAATGGAAGATAATGCCCGATCCACATATTCAGGATTCCGAGTGGTATGTGCCAGAGGCGTGATGCAGAACGAAAAATACTCGCGCCACTCCGTGATGCCTCCGTCAGCGATCCGGCTGGCATGTTCTTTTAGCTGCTGCTGGTGCTTTCCATCGGTTCCGACAGGTGAACTACTTGATGTTTTTGGGAGAAAAGATGCGGCTTTGGCGTTAGCTAGAACTTGTACAGACCTATTCTGTTGTTCAGCAAAACTGAGCAGCACAGCGGCCATATGCTTGCAATGACCTGAAACAGGGCAGTTGCAATGGCACCGAGTGAAGCTGTCCAGATCAATAGTAACGCGGTAATCCTCTCTACCTTCAACAAGGGCATTGATCTTAGATGACTCGGTCATAGTGAACGAACGAATACGGCTTTGCTTATAATATTGGAACCCTCGTTTGAGGGTGAGGTCATCGAAATAATAGGCGACATTCTGGATGAGCTTACTCCACTGCGTATCATCCATAGTATAGGTTGGTTGCATACAATTGGTCTCCCGTAAGAAAAATGGTCGTTATTTGACCTTCATTATATCATTTCTTTTTGAGTAGGATGTTTTGACGTTGTAATGAAAGCGAAATTGCTGGCTTGTATGGAACGTGGGGCCTAAACATATACTAATCGTGCTGAAATTTGAAGTATAGATCAAACAAAGGTCAAAAAAGGTCAAAACATTAAAAACATTAAAATTTGTAGCATTAAATCAGCTGATTTGCCTGAATTTGACCGAAAATTGGCTTAAATCGGTTTTGTTATTCCTCTGATAGGGGACTATAATAAGGTCATAGGTCAAATAAAGTCAAAGTCAATGAGAGGAGAATGGATAATGTTTGATTTGGTTCCTTTTGGTAAACGTAGAGATGATGCTTTTGGTATGCTTGCTAAGTCTTTGAATGATGTTTTTAATGATGATTTTTTTGCACCGATCAAGAGCTCCACGATGTCCTTCAGAACGGATATTCGCGAGAGTGAGCAGGCTTACCTGATTGAAGCTGAACTTCCTGGCTTTAAAAAAGAAGAAATCGACATTGATTATGCCAGCCCTTACTTGACGATTAAAGCGGTGCGGAAGGAAGAGAATGCGGAGGAGAACAAGGATCATCAAATTGTACGCAGAGAACGTCGATATGGTGAATATGTTCGCAGATTCTATGTTCAGGATATTGCAGTGGAAGAGATTCGCGCGTCTTTGAAAGACGGATTGCTGATGCTGGAAGTTCCAAAACAGCAAAAACCGCAAGGGAAACGCATTGAGATTCAAGATGGAGATTCTAGCGCATCGCAGTCTGAATAAGCATAATTTAGGCGGTAATAGTTTCCGCTCAGCATCTTAGAGATAGGCAGCGAGCTTTTAATATAGTGTTTTGAATAAAAGGCGCATTGTAGTGGAGGATTCCGGCTATGGTGCGTCTTTTCTCGGAATCGTACGATGATTTGTATTTAATAAAGCGTTGAAAGGAGGAATCTGAGTGGCTAACAAAAGCTATTATGATGCTTTAGGCGTGAGCAAAACAGCAACTAAACAGGAAATAAAAAAGGCTTATCAAAAGCTGGCCAAGAAGTGGCACCCCGATGTGAACAAAGCCCCTGAGTCAGAGGCGAAATTCAAAGAAGCGGCTGAAGCCTATGAAGTGCTGGGCAATGAGGAGAAGCGCAAGCTTTACGATGAGGAGCTGCTTTATGGGGCACAGCGTGGTAGAGCTGGTGGAGGTGCGTCGAGCGGAGCCTCTACATGGGATTCAAACTTTGGTGGAAGCTGGGGCGGCGGAACTTATTCTGCAGGAGGTTCTGGCATTTCGGAGGAAGATTTGTTCGGAATGTTTTTTGGGAATCGGGGATCGGCGGATCGCGCTGGCTTTGATTTCTTTTCTAGCAGTGGTAGTGGGCGGTCGAACGGCAATCCATGGGGTGAGGCGAGCAGTAGGGCGCAGGCGCAGCTGGATATTACGTTGGAGCAGGCCTATAAGGGAGCAACTGTAAGAGTGCAGATCGGTGATAAAACTGTGGACGTTCAAGTTCCGCCGGGATCTAGTGAAGGCACAATTTTAAAAATCGCAGGAACCACTCAGAGTGGCATAGCACCAGGTGGCGATGTACTGCTGGCACTTCATATTCTTCCTCATGATATATACGAGCTTCGAGGTGGCGATTTATACGGTGTAGTTGAAGTTGCTCCATGGCAAGCGGTATTGGGCGGTGAGGTGAAGGTTCCATTACCGGGTGGCGGTGCTGTAAAATTGAAGATTCCTGCAGGAATTCAAAGTGGTAAAACGCTGCGCATCCCAGGCAAAGGTTTGAAGCGTGAGAATGGTGCGAACGGTGATATTTTATTTGGTATTGAGATTGTTGTCCCTGAGCCAACCAGCGAAGCGGAGAAGAATTTGTACCGTAAACTGGCTGAATCCAACCATTTCGAGGCTAGAGCTAAACGTCAAAGCGCTAGTGCGCAGCGCCCGAAGGCAAAAGTGGGTAATTAATTAGGTAGGTAGAGGTAGAAGTAGAAGTAGAAGTAGAAGTAGAAGTAGAAGTAAAGGTGCTTTCGCGTGTTCGAGGTCAACTCTGGCTGGTGAATAGGGGAAATGGAATGCTGATTGTAGAAAAGTAACTTGATTAGAAACTAACTATAGTAGAGACCTGTGAGAAGTGTCGGGAAAAGGAAGGGTAAAAGTGTTTTAAAGGTGCCGATTTCGGCTCGATGAGCGAAAAGAGAGGTGAAAATACCCCAGAATGAGTCGTATTGGGCTCGATGAGCGAAAAGAGGGGTAAAAATACCCCAGAATGAGTCGTATTGGGCTAGATGAGCGAAAAGAGGGGTAAAAATGCCCCAGACTGCGCCGATTTCGGCTCGATGAGTGAAAAGAGGGGTAAAAATACCCCAGAATGAGTCGTATTGAGCTCGATGAGTGAAAAGAGGGGTAAAAGTACCCCAGACTGCGTTGATTTCGGCTAGATGAGTGAAAAGAGGGGTAAAAATGCCCCAGACTGCACCAAATGCGGCTCATCCGCCACAATTCAGCGGTATTAATCCCGCTAAATTAATCTATACCGGCCAAAACGGCCGATCCCATATATCATTTCTAATAGAAAGGTGAGAGAGCTATGGATTTCAATAAACATACTCAAAAGCTGCAGGAAGCAGTGGCTGCGGCGCAGTCGCTGGCTTCAGAAAGCGGACATCAGGAGATCGATAATCTCCATCTTTTAAAGGCATTACTCCAGCAGCAAGAAGGCTTGCTGCCAAGATTGCTGCAAAAGATGAACGTCCCCGTAGCTGAGCTGCTGCGCAGCACGGATGAACTGCTTGGGCGCAAGCCGAGCATAAGCGGATCAGGAGCAAGCACAGTACGGCGTTATGCCTCGCAATCGCTGATTCATCTGCTGGAACAGGCGGAGAAAGAAGCAGCGAAGATGCAAGATGAGTTTGTTTCGGTAGAACATGCCGTGCTGGCCATGGTGCCGGATTCGAGCAGGGACAATCGTGAGCTGCGTGATCTTTTTGTCAGTCGTGGATTAACACGCGAGAAGCTGATGTCTATACTTGCTGAGATTCGTGGACATCAGCGTGTAACGAGTCGGGAGCCGGAGGCTACTTATGAGGTGCTGGAGAAATACGGACGTGATCTTGTAGCAGAGGTTCGTGCGGGTAAGATCGATCCAGTCATCGGACGTGACGCTGAGATACGTCGTGTGATCCGAATTCTGTCCCGTAAAACGAAGAATAACCCTGTGCTGATCGGTGAGCCAGGTGTAGGTAAAACAGCGATTGTGGAAGGCTTGGCTCACCGGATTGTACGCAAAGACGTGCCGGAGGGGCTGAAGGACAAGACGATTTTCTCGCTGGATATGAGTTCCCTTGTAGCAGGCGCGAAGTTCCGAGGTGAATTCGAGGAACGCTTGCAGGCGGTACTTAGGGAAGTTCGTGAAAGTAACGGCCGTATTATTCTTTTTATTGATGAGCTGCACACGATTGTAGGCGCAGGCAAAACCGAAGGCTCGATGGATGCGGGCAATATGCTGAAGCCGATGCTGGCTCGCGGCGAACTGCACTGTATTGGTGCCACAACGCTCGATGAATATCGCAAGTATATTGAGAAGGACCCTGCGCTGGAGCGTCGTTTCCAACAGGTGCTAGTCAGCGAACCGGATGTAGAGGACACGATCTCCATTCTACGCGGTCTGAAGGAGCGGTTCGAAGTCCATCATGGAGTCAAAATCCATGACAGCGCCCTCGTCGCTGCAGGTGTTCTGTCTAACCGCTACATTACGGATCGTTTTTTGCCGGATAAAGCGATCGACTTAGTGGATGAAGCTTGTGCCATGATCCGTACAGAGATTGATTCCATGCCGGGTGAGATGGATGAAGTGACCCGCCGTCTGATGCAGATGGAGATTGAGGAAGCAGCGCTAAAAAAAGAAACGGATGACGCCAGCAAACGCCGTCTGGAAATCTTACAACGTGAACTAGCCGATCTCAAGGAGAAGCAGCTTGGGATGACGGCGCGTTGGGAGAAGGAAAAGTCAGCGATTCAAGGCATCCGCGACCTCAAAAAGCGGCTGGAGCAAGCCCGTAAGGATTTGGTCGATGCACAGGAGGAATACGATCTTAATAAATCAGCCGAATTGAGCTATGGCATCATTCCTGATCTAGAGCGGCAATTGAAAGCAGCGGAAGAAGCGGCACAGCAGGATCAGGATACAAGATTATTGCGTGAAGCTGTAACCGAGGAGGAAATCGCAGATATTGTGTCGCGTTGGACGGGCGTTCCAGTTAGCAGACTGGTTGAAGGCGAACGGGATAAGCTGCTGCGTCTGGAAGAAACGCTGCATGAACGAGTTGTGGGCCAAGATGAAGCTGTCAGCTTGGTGGCCGATGCCGTGCTTCGGGCAAGAGCCGGGATCAAAGATCCGAATCGGCCGATCGGTTCCTTCCTGTTCCTCGGTCCGACTGGGGTAGGGAAGACGGAGTTGGCTAAATCGCTCGCGGTCTCTCTCTTTGATCGCGAAGATGGCATGATCCGTATCGATATGTCGGAGTATATGGAGAAGCACAGTGTTTCTCGCCTAGTCGGTGCACCTCCGGGATACGTTGGATATGAGGAGGGCGGCCAACTTACAGAAGCTGTACGGCGTCAGCCTTATACAGTAGTGCTGCTCGATGAAGTGGAGAAGGCGCATCCTGATGTATTTAATATTTTACTGCAGCTGCTTGATGATGGACGGCTGACCGATTCACAAGGCCGGATGGTCGACTTCAAGAACACGATTATTATCATGACCTCAAATATCGGTTCGCCACATCTGATTCAAGGCACCGATGAGAAGGGTCAGCTTACGGAGGCTGCCAAGGATAGCGTAATGAAGGAACTAACTGGTCATTTCCGTCCAGAGTTCCTGAACCGGGTTGACGATATTGTGATGTTCAAGCCGTTGACCCTGGGCGAGATCGAGAAAATCGTGGACAAACTGGTGGACGGATTACGTTTACGTCTTGCTGAACGGGAGATTGGTCTTGAGTTAACTGAGCCGGCGGTACGTTTTATCGCTAAGGAAGGTTTTGATCCAGTGTATGGGGCGAGACCGCTGAAACGCTTCATCCAGCGTAGTTTGGAGACCCGTGTAGCACGTGCGATCATTGCTGGTGAAGCCGCAGAAGGTACGGTGATTCAAGTAGACGAATCCGGTGGCGGCCTGACGGTGAGCATTACGAAACCAGATCTCGATGAACCACAGCGTACTGAATAAGAAGAAGTTAGCAAAACGGATCGTACTATGGAAAATAAAAGGCGTCCATAAAGCCATTAGGGTTTTGTGGACGTCCTTTTTATGATTACACTCACTCCACCCAAGATATTAAATGAGGGTGTTCATCCAGAATGGACAGGTATTGCTCCTTCCAGCCGTATTGGCCATCGGGATCAAGGAGCATGTAACGCAGATATTTTTCTAAGCGGAACTCTGCCTTCGACCAACCGAGATGCTTGAGTCGCAAGTTGCTTAGCTGGTGGGGAAGCTCGAAGACATTCTCCGGGAATCTCCCACAATGCTGTGGAGATTCATTCCATACATAGTTGAAGTCTTCTTTATAACGAAGCAGAAAAGGACGGTAGTTCATATGAGAGCGCCAGTAAATATCTTCTCTGTAATGAGTGGCGTTCCATAAATCGTAGAGACGGAAACAGAATAGATCGACCTCGTCAGCGTACAGTAAGGGCTCGATATTTGCCGCGAAGCTCGCTTCAAAGATTTCGTCTGCATCCAGACTTAGAATCCACTCGGGCTTCGTCTTCAGAACCTCTTCCCATTGCTGCTTTCGCAGCTCGATTTCATTGCTGAATTTGGATATGGTATTGTGCACGAGATGAACGGGGATGCCTTCAAGTACCTCCAGGCAGATCGCTGCTGAATTATCGGTGCTGCCATCATCGATAATGACGGCCTCGTCGATGTATTTGCGATGCTCTTCCAGAACCTGCCGCAGAAAACGTCCGCTTTCATTTTTCACAACCATGGTGAGGGTTAGCTTGGGCCGCTTTCTGGCTGGGGGGACTGTCTCCTTGGAGCTTTCGTTGTCTGGGTTGTCTGTGGTGGGTGTCGGCATTACTGATGCAGGTACTTCGTCCGTAGATGAACTGTTCTCAGTATCAGTGGCTTCAGCTTTGGTCTCCGTAGTTTCTTTGATGAAATCCTCTACTTTACTCAAATCACTGTCTCTATACAAGTGTAGCGCCGGATAATGGGTATCGACGAACAAGGGGATGCCAAGGGCTGCGGCACGAATGCAAAAATGACGGTCTTCTCCCCAGTATGAAATGTTGCGAATTTGATTATAGCTAACTCCGGATTTTATTGCATGCTGACTAATTAATGTACAAGCCCCGAGTCCGCCCACCTCATAGATTCCGGGAATCCGCATCTTTGCTATGAATTCATGAAATCTGCGATTAATCTCCTCTGGTTGCAGTTTTTCACCGGGCAGTAGCTCCCACTGATTGTATTCGTCGTGCATCCATACCTGCGGCTGAAACATAGTCTCGGGCTGCCACTGCGTCCAGAATACCTCTGAAATAATATCCTTGTTCGTACCTATTAGATGTCTGAGGGTATCAGGATGGAGAATGAGATCAGAGTCAATAAGGAATAAATAATCATAGTTCAAGGTTTGGGCGCGGTTGATCATGAGATTCTTAAAATTGGCTACTTTCCAGACTAAGTTGGTATTCCAAAAGTGGGTAGTATCATTGCGAATATACGCATCGTGAAGGCCGGAGCTCTGAAGATAAATATGATCACCCATGCTTTTGAATTCCTGGAGCAGCCGACTTGACTCCTCATCATCATTATCATCAACTAGATGGAAATCCAGCTCAATATCGGCAATATTCAGACGAAGCAGGGAATTTAGAAATTCTTTTAAAACCATAGGCTTCTGGTGGATTGGACTGCCAATCAATACGCGAATCTTGTTTTCTGTCATTGCCGCCTCCTTGGGGAACGCCCCTCTTTCCTTGGATGATCCTTATGTTCTTAATATATTTACAGGAGAGCGGCAATAATCCTTATTTTTCAAAGTTCTGTAAAGTAAATGAATGTTAGATATATTAATTCGTAACGATCTGCTGTACAATAACCGAATAATTAGATATAGATGACCAAATGAACAGCAAAGGATGAGCGCTATGGATAAATCACCGATCGATTCCCTCAATATTACATTAATGTGAAATGCTATCCATTGTAATTCCTAGTATTCCGATATACAATATAAAAAACACAAGCCACACAGAACATAGAATACGGGGGAGAAACTTATGCGTAAAGGATTATCTGGAGTTATTACTTTGGTTTTGTTAACATTTTTGATTAGCGCGTGCTCCGGAGGGAATAACGCTGCTTCCACAAATACAAATCAGACGCCTACGGCTACTGAAGGAACGACGGCAAGCACTGAACCAAAAGATGGCGGTAACTTGATTATTGGAGTCGCTGCTGATCCTGTTATTCTAAATCCGAACTATGCGGGTGACCGTGTCAGTCTTACAATTGACCAAGCGCTCTATGCTCCACTGTTCCAAGTAAATGATGGTAAGAAGACCTTCTACTTGGCAGACAGCCTGACACTGTCAGAAGATAACCTGACTTATACTTTGAAGCTTAAAGATGGTCTTACATGGCATGACGGAGAAAAGCTTACGGCTGACGATGTCGTGTTCACGATTGATAGCATCCTCGATGAGAAGCAAAACAGCATGTTGAGAGCAAACTTATTCATCGGTGATAAACCCGTTAAGGCCGTTAAGGTGGATGATCTGACAGTAGAGTTCAAGCTTCCGCAGGTCAGCCCAGCTTTTGAAGCGACACTAGTGCAAGTATTTCCGATTCCAAAGCATATTTTTGAGAATGAGACGGATCTAGAGAAAAGCACGAAGAATGCTAATCCTATTGGATCTGGACCATTTAAATTTAAAGAATATAAAGCGGGCGAATATGTTACACTCGAGAGATTTGATAACTACTTCGGCGGCAAGCCACATCTTGATTCTGTAACGTACCGGATTGCTAAAGATACGAATGCTGCGAATCTCGCACTTCAGAGTGGAGAGATCAACATTAAATATCTAGATCCACAGGATGTTGGAACGATTGAAGCTTCGAACAATTTCGAAATTCTTCCTTATAGTGAAGGCCGATTGTCGTACCTGTTGTTCAACGCGAACAGCGATAGAGGTGCTCTTGCTAAAAAAGAAGTTCGTCAAGCCTTGTCTCTAGCACTAAGCCGTGATGAAATCATTCAGGCTGCTTATTCCTCTAGCGAATATGCTGACCCGGCGAAGTCATTCTTGACTCCGGATGCATTGTTCTATACTAATGACGTACCTTCTTTCGATAATGATGTGGAAAAAGCGAAGGAGCTTCTGAAGTCTGCTGGGGTTAGCGATCTGAAATTGAGATTGATTGTATCGAGCGGTAATAAAGCTCAGGAAGCCATTTCACTATACGTGCAGCAAAAGCTAAAGGCCATTGGCGCTGAAGTTGAACTGCAAAATATGGATGCTTCGGCATATGGTCAGAAGTTCAGTGATATGAATTCAACAGATTTTGAACTTGCGATTGCAGGTTACATTATGGGTTACGATCCTGATGCTTACAGAATTTTGTATACTTCTACTGCTGACTCTAACTACTCGCATTATAATAATGCTGAAGTCGATAAGTTGTTTAATGATGGTGCAGGAGAAGCAGATGTGACTAAACGTGGTGAGATCTATAAGAAGATCCAAGAGATCATTGCTGACGATGCACCGATTTATCCAATTGCTAATACTAAGACTATTGTAGCTGTCTCCAAGAACTACGGCGGTCTGGAAGAAGCAGTCTTGAAGCCTGTCGTTATTTTTGAAGATTTATCGAAAATCTACCTTAAATAAAAACGGGAAAAAGTAAGCTGGATTATCCAGCTTACTTTTTTACCGATACAGAACTGGGAGAATAAACGTATGAGACAACTTATCGTCCGAAGATTACTGCAAACCCTGCCGATGTTGTTTTTTGTTTCGGTTGTGTGCTTTGCGATGATTAAGCTGGCTCCGGGGGATCCGGTATTATCCTTCGTTACGCCGAATATGCACGCAGATGATATTGAGCGCATCCGGCATAACCTTGGGCTGGATAAGCCAGCCTACATTCAATATTTAATCTGGATTAAAGAAATATTGCAGGGGAATTTCGGTTATTCCCTAGTGAATCATCAGCCAGTATTGGATCAAATTCTAGAACGCCTGCCTGCAACGGCAGGTTTGATGGGTTCTGCGATCGGTCTCGCTGTTTTGCTGGCGATTCCACTCGGTCTTATTGCTGGAGCAAACCGGAACCGCTGGGTAGATAAGCTGATTAATTTCTTATCCTATGTTGGAATATCCGTGCCTTTGTTTTGGCTTGCCATCTTACTAATGTACTTATTCGCGATTAAGCTGCATCTGCTTCCTATTATGGGGATGCGAACGATTGGTGTGGAATCGGCGTTTGATGTATTCAAGCATGGTATCCTGCCTTGCACCGTGCTTGCTTTTGGATTCTTGGCTGGTTATGTGCGATACATTCGCTCTAGTACCATTGGACAGCTAAAAGAAGAGTACGTGCAGATTCAATATGCTTTTGGATCTAACAAGACAACGATTCTGTTCCGTCATGTAATGAAGCATGTGTTGCTTCCTGTAATTACATTGCTTGGGATGTCTATGGGTGATCTGGTGGCAGGCGCAATTGTTACAGAAACAGTATTTTCATGGCCAGGTATTGGCTCTTTGGGGATGACTGCAGTTAAAGGGATGGATTACCCCGTGATTATGGGAATTACTCTATTCTCCTCTTTAATGCTGATCATCGGTAATCTGGTCGCGGATATTCTATATAGCTTCGTGGACCCACGAATTAAATTAACGAGGTGACCTCATGAATCGCAGTAAATGGAAAAGTGTTGGAGATGAGCTATTTACGAATAAATTGGGCGTCGCAGCCCTCATTACTTTAATCATCTTCTCACTGGGCTCTATATTTGCTTTTTTATCTGGACATGATCCGAATGCGATGGATGTTCTGGCACGTCTGAAATCGCCGGGAGCCGATCACTGGTTCGGGACGGATGACTATGGCCGGGATTATTTTGCCCGCGCATTATATGGTGGCCGGGTATCACTGCTAGTTGGCTTTGCATCAATGATCATTGCTACAGGCATAGGTGTGACGGTAGGCGTAATCAGTGGATTCTTTGGCGGATGGGTTGATAATCTTCTCATGCGGATGCTTGATGTAGTGCTGTCCATTCCTTCTTTCTTAGTTCTGCTGCTGCTTAGCGTATTTCTGAAGCCGAGTGTTGGGAATATCATCATTATTATTGCTCTATTAATGTGGATGAATATCGCCCGTGTCATTCGGGCAGAGACGATGACAATTAAGGAACGCGAATATGTACTCTATGCAAAAGCCTCCGGACAGAGCAATTTCGGAATTATTTGGCGTCATATTCTTCCGGGGCTAGTGCCTGTTGTCATTGTAGGTGCGACGAATAATATCGCTTCGGCGATAATGATGGAGTCGTCCCTAAGCTTCCTCGGGTTCGGGGTACAGCCTCCGAATGCGACTTGGGGCAGTATGCTTAACAATGCGCAGGGATATATCGCTCAAGCGCCATATCTGGCTTTATTCCCTGGATTATTGATACTATTAACGGTACTGAGCTTTAATGTTTTGGGTGATATTTTGCGGGTAGGCTTTGAACCGAAGCTGATCCGAAGATAGGAGTGTGAAGACATCATGACGGAACGGCTATTGTCTGTCGAGGATTTGAAGGTTTCGTTCCATACAAGGGACGGAGAGAATCAAGCAGTTCGCGGCGTTAGCTTTCATATAGATGCTGGTGAGACGGTAGGAATCGTCGGAGAATCTGGTAGTGGGAAGAGTGTAACTGCCAAGGCGATTATGTCGTTAATTACACCTCCGGGTAAAATTATCGGTGGAAATATTAATTTTCGTGGTGAGAATTTATCGAACCTTTCGGAAAAAGAGTGGAGAAAGCTACGCGGCAATCGTATAGCAATGGTGTTTCAGGACCCCATGACCTCTCTTAATCCTGTAAAAAAAATCGGCCAGCAGCTTACGGAAGTCATCCGTCGGCATCGGGGTTTAAATAAGCAAGAAGCGCTTAAAGAGGCAGCAAGCATCTTGCGTCAGGTAGGTATTAATAATCCTGAACAGCGGCTGCAGCAATATCCGCATGAATTCAGCGGCGGGATGCGCCAGCGGGTCATGATCGCCATGGCTCTTTCCTGTAAGCCAGAGCTATTGATTGCGGATGAGCCGACAACTGCGCTCGATGTAACAATACAGGCGCAAATTCTCGATCTTTTTAAAGAGTTGAAAAATAATACCAGTACAGCTGTAGCGCTCATTACCCATGACTTGGGTGTGGTAGCACAGGTATGTACACGGGTTATCGTAATGTATGGTGGACTTGTGATGGAGGAGGGCACGGTAGAGGATATCTTTTATCGCCCACAGCATCCTTACACGAAAGGTCTGCTTCGCTCGATTCCAAAACGTGACGGCAAGTCGCGGGAACGCCTTGTCCCTATCGAAGGCACACCTCCGGATTTGCTGAATCCTCCTTCGGGCTGTCCATTTATGGAACGTTGCCCTAATGCTTTTGCCCGTTGCAGCGAACGTCCTCCAGTCATCGAATTATCGCCTGGCCATCGTTCAATGTGCTGGCTGGCAGACGGTGTGCAGGAGACTCCAGCCGTAGCTGGTGTTGAAGGGAGCGGTTCTGTTGAGTGATAATAAGATTCTAGTGGACGTAAATAATCTGAAGAAACATTTCTCCAAAGGCAAGGATATATGGGGACGTAATACATCTGTACTTAAGGCGGTAGATGGTGTAAGCTTTCAGATTCGTCAGGGAGAGACCTTTGGACTGGTCGGAGAGTCGGGGAGCGGCAAGTCCACGGTTGGACGCTGCTTGCTGCGATTGTATGACTATACAGATGGTGAAGTGTCTTTTGACGGGCAGCCGCTGAGCAAGCTTGGAGAGAAGCAGCTTAAGCCTTTTCGCAGACGGATTCAATCGATCTTTCAAGATCCATATTCCTCGTTGAATCCAAGCCTGAATGTGCTTGATCTGATCAGTGAGCCAATGAAAATCCACGGGATCCACGAAGGCGACGAGCGTATAGAGGCTGTTGCGGCACTGCTGGATAAGGTGGGTTTAAAAAGAGAGCATCTTTATCGCTTTCCTCATGAATTCAGTGGCGGGCAACGCCAACGGATTTCGATCGCTCGAGCATTATCTGTGAAACCTGAATTCGTAGTGTGCGATGAACCAATCTCAGCGCTGGATGTATCTGTTCAGGCTCAGGTAGTGAATATGCTGGAGGATTTGCAGTCGGAATTTGGGTTGACCTACCTCTTTGTTGCGCACGATCTGTCGATGGTACGGCATATTTCGGACCGGATTGGCGTGATGTATGGCGGTCGTCTCGTAGAAGTAGCCGAAAGTGACGAACTATACGAGAACCCTATTCATCCTTATACGAAGGCGCTGCTATCTTCGATTTTGGAGACGGACCCTAAGCGGGCTAATCAGAGAATTATTTTAGATGGATATTCGGCAGAGTACGGCAGGGCTGAGACCTCTACATTGCAGGAAGTTAGTCCGGGTCATTATGTTGCTTATGATTTCACGGAATAAGTAGAATCTATATACAGGTATGGGGGGAATCAGGATGTCAGACAATTTGAACCGAGTAAAGTTATCCCAGTGGGATGCTTTACTGGTAGAATCACTTCGCGCTTTGGGCTGGTCCAATGAGGATATTCTTCGTAAAGTGGCGGAGGGCGATTTGCCCGTTGACGAGAGTGAATACGAATTTGATTATAAGCAGTTGACCACTTTACAAGCGGAGCAGCCAGAATTGTTCGAGCGAGCGGTGAAGACAGGCTATCAGATCAAGTACAACACGATTCGTGGCATTCGTAGCTGGATATGGGTTGTTCTTGGTAAAGAGGCAGAGTTGGAGCTTGAAGAGGGTAAAGAAGCCATAGAAATAGTATTGACGACAGTCGAGAAGAACCGGCTGGAATCTGTGCTGTCATTCGGCTGGCAGATTCACGGTGGAGCCGGCGTGGAAGACGATGCCAGCGCTAACGCAAGCTACCGGATCGAGCCGATTCAACGATAACCTCTCCGAGAGAGAAGAAATAAAGAAAGAACGCCCTTACCTTTTCCTCATGGAAAGGATAAGGGCGTTCTTGGTTAGTTCACTTCAATCCGGCCACGCCGGAAGCTGATTTCTGCTTTGCCGGTGTGCAGCTGCCACATATGCCAGAATACAAACGGAACAATCATAATAAAGTTGATGATTCCCCAATAGTTCATGACGTCTGCATTGTACCACGATGAAGCATCCATTAGTGTCGGGAACAGGCTAACGAAGCAGGCGCGTAGAAGTAAATGTGCCGCTAATGTATAGACCCGCGCAATGATGTAGAGTTCTGGGCGGCGTTTGATGATGGGATAGAGCTCGGCTGCGAGAAGAATGCATAGCGAGCTTGCAAAGAACTTCGGACTCTCGGCATAGACGAAGGCTGCATTCCAAGTTGTATAGAGGAAGTTCCAGCCGATTGTCGTATATGCAATGAGATCACCGTGTGATTCTGTAGAAATCTTCCAATATTTTGGCGCAAAAGGGATGGTTATACATAATAGGAGGCCGGTAAGCGCATTGAACGTATTCCCCATCGTAAAGTCTTTAATGGTCGCTTCCATAATATTAAGGAATAGAACGCCATATACGAACCACAATACCCAATCCTTCTGTAACCCATTCCAGAACGGTCCTTTTCGTTTCTCGTAGTTAGCAATACGAATGAATCCAACAAATATCGTAGGAAGAATTACACTTAAAATCTTGGCCCACCGAAACCAGCCTTCGACACCGCCCATAAGCCATAAGGGAAAGGTTAGTAAAGAAGCAATCCAGAACCAGTGGGCAAACTTATAATGCTTGCGCATGATACTGACAACAATAAGAAGCAGAACTATGTAGCCGATCATACTAACGCCGTACTGCCATGCAGGAATATCCATGATAAACCTCCTTTTTTGTGAAAGCGTAATCAATTTTTGCCGGTACTGAGCTTAAACCCTACAATGCTTGGTTAATTCATAAACATAACAACTGTTCGGTTTTATTGTATTAGGAATTAATTGGTTCTGTCTGTGCTAATTAACACACAAAAAACAAAGTAGATTCAGTACTCTTTTCATATAAAAATAAATCGCAATAAGCGATTCAGTTGGGCGGGGAGTTTATGTCTGAGGATAGAAAATTACATATTATTGAGGCGACGAATCGTGTTATCTATCGAATGGGTATTGCGGGTACGACAATGCGGAGAATTGCCGATGAAGCCGGGCTTAGCACGGGGGCGTTGTATCATCATTACAATAGTAAAGAAGAGATTCTTTATGATGCGATGGATCGCAGTCTATCCGTATCTACGAGAATTGCTGAGGAGGTACAGCAAGGGAAGTATAGCCGCGGGGAAGTTATTGAGCAAATCAGCGAGAATGTGAAAGATCGTTTTAACAAAATAGATGACAATCGAATGCAGTTCTATCTTGCCCAGGAAGCGATACTCGGGAACGAGGAAATCTCCAATCAATTGAAAGTTAAGTATAAGAAATGGATTGGTCATACCGAGGAGCTGTTACAACGCTTGTACGAAAAACAACCCGGGAAATTCAATAAAGCCATTGCCTCATTGCTGATTGGAGCTATTGACGGGATCGTTATGCAGACGCTACTGGGTGTGGCGAATACGGATGATATTGAAGATATTTGCGAGGTATACCACAAGCTTCTTGTAGAAGGCATTCCGAAGCTGTTAGAAGCATGGGATGAATAACGCAGAGCATGGCGGTACGGCTAATCCTTCTGCGCGTAATTCACAAAATGAAACTCCCCGCAGCAAGCTGCGGGGAGTTTCATTATACGTTTACTGCTGTATAAGCAACCTCATATTGTGCAGCTTCAATCCAGGTTCCTGTCTTAAAGTCTCTGCCCCGGACAAGCACTTTATCTCTATACACTTCCACATAGAAGCCTTGGCTGCCTGTCTTATGCTTATCTTCGTTTGTCCAAAGGTAGGCGACAGAAGCAGCATTAAACATCGTTGCCATCTCTCCATGACCAGGGTGCATAGTGTTGTCTACCTCTAGCTCCCAATGGGTGTGACCAGTGAATAACAAGGTCTGGGGGTGTCTCGAAAGAATCTCTTTTAATTCCTTATCTTGAGTGACACCATACCAATCTTGTGATTCTAACGATCCAGCTACTGTATCTTTAAGCGGTTGATGCAGGAAAAGAAAGATAGGCTGATCCGGTAAAGCTTGCTCCCCAAGCTTATGCTCCAGCCAATCAAGCTGCTTAGAGGAAAGATGACAGAATTTAGGTAATCCTTTTTCTGTACCTAGAAAAATAAAATGATAGCCATTAATCCAGTGATCATGAAAGGGTCCAGACATTCCAGTCTGTGACGTATACATCCCTAAGCGAGACTTCCAAATCCCGAGGCCTACATCATGATTACCTAAAGTGAAAGTAATGTCGGGCAAGTCAGCCTTATGTTGATTAATGATACGAAGCATTTCTTTATATTCAGCAGAAAAACCATGGTTTGTGACATCACCGATATGCATAATCCCACTGCTACCTTTTCCATGTGCGGCTATATCACGGAGCGCCAGCTCAAAGTTAAGATTGTACTCATGATTTCGGTCAGCGGTGACATGCGTATCCGTGATGATCTGAAAGGTAATAACAGGCTTCTCTTCAGGTAATGTGTTCGCGCTCATGTTTAGGCATCCCCCTTCATCTTATGAATCTATGAAATGCTGTGGCTGTTCACTAATGCGTCTTCCCGCTAATGTTCAGTCCTATGATCCCGGTTAGGATAACGGCTATCCATAGTAGGGAGGACGGGGTTAGCTTTTCTTCGAAAAATAGGGCTCCTATGAAAGAAATAAGGATGATTCCCGCCCCTGACCATATCGCATAAGCAACGCCTACCTTAATAGAGGTGAGGGCATAATTCAGGGAGGTGAAGCTGGCTCCATAGAACAGAAACATGAGCACGGAAGGCCAGAGCTGAGTGAACCCCTGAGATATTTTCATTGAGATGGTCCCTGAGAGTTCGAACACAATAGCTAGCATCAGAAACATCCATGCCCATATTCCTTCTATTTTCACAGGGAAGTAACCTCGATGCTGAGTTCAGTGTAAGATTGCACAATGAGATCTGCATCCGGGAGAAGATGCGAGGAAGCACTAATGTCTTCATTTTCAGTGATTCCTATAGCTACCTGCACACCCGCTGCTTTAGCCATTCGCATATCCCCATTAGTATCACCGATAACTGCTGTGTGCGCGGGTTCAACGGCCAACCTTTCGCAGGCAAGCTGCACCATGTCGGGGAAAGGTTTACCCTGATCCACAAGGTCTGTTCCAATTACCTCGGAGAAATAGTGCCGTATGCCGAGCCATTGGAGATGTTTCTCTGCAGCATCTGTTTCATCTGCGGTCACCACGGCGAGAGGGATACCAGCACTCGCACACTCATCGAGAAAACGATGAATACCCGGCAGCGAGTGAACTGGGCGTTTCTCTTCCAACATAACATCCGCTTCCAGACGGCACTGATGAACAAGCTCCATGGACTCCGCCCACGATAAACCTTGCAGATAACCCTGCCATGACAGAATGGCATAAAGATCACTCATAGTCCCCATGGCCAGCGGTCCGTTGCGATCATAATCGGTAATACTTCCTTGGGCATTGTGTATAGTTCCCATTAATGCAGGGAGCTGTTCTTCTGGAATCTGTAGTCCTCTTTGCTTCATATCCTTCGTGAACCGCTCTAAAAAACATTCGCCCCAGCTGCCCCAGAGGGATACGAACTGGAGCAGCGTACCATCCTTGTCGAATAGAATAGCTGCTACAGCGTATCTGCCTTGTGGCGTGATGAGCTCAGACATGAACTCCACCGCCTTTATTTTAATTTATCAAGCGCTGCTTGCGCTGTTTCCTGTGCTTCCTTAAGTGCCTGTGCTGCAGGAATATTCTCAATTTGCACCTTATCAGCGGCGATTTTCAGCGCATCGTTGATTTTGCCGCCAGTTGGATCTTGGAATGGTGCAGAACCGTGAGATGCTTGCATCAATGGAACCTTAATCTGTGGATTGCTTTCGCTGAATGACACAAACGCCGGGTCTTGCAATGCGGATTGGCGTACCGAAATATATCCTGTATTAATCGACCAAGAGGCAGTATTCTCGGCATTTGTGAAGTAGGTTAGCCATTTCATAGCCGCTTGTTTCTCACTGTCGCTAGCTTTAGATAGAATGCCGGCCATCAGTGCTTGGGCTACGGGTTTGCCCTCGCCAATCCCTGCCCATCCTGGCTGCTCCATAGCAGAAACAATGCTAAAGTCGAGGTCACCTTGATCGCCACTGGAGCCGGTGTAGCCTGCGGATTGATTCTTCATTACATCATCAATTGTTTTGTACCAATATTCCCAGCCTTGACCCCCTGAATGAATCCGCATGATTTTATCCTCGTGGATCCATTTGCGGAACAAATCCCAGGTTTCGATCCACTCTTTAGAGTCGATCATGACTTGTTTCTCATCCTCGCTAAGAATAGTGCCTCCTTTGCTGAGCACGGCATCAATCATGTTCCCTGAACCCCACATAGGCTCCCAACCAAAGAAGGTGGTTTTGCCGCCGTCTTTCACGGTCATTTTCGCAGCTGCGGCAGCTAGGTCTTCCCAAGTCTTCAATGTGCTCGCATCAATTCCGTTCTTCTCAAAAGCATCTTTGCGATAGTACATAACCTGTGTTGTTCCATACATCGGCAGGAAGTATTGCTTGCCATCAACCTGGCCCTGATTTAGAAAGGTTTGGACAAAATCCTCTTTATTAAAATCTGGCTGCAATGCCATAAGCTCATCTATCGGAGCAAAATATCCTTTGCGGGCCCAATCTACGTTTGAGGAGAGAGCAGCAGCAGGCACTTTTCCTGTAGCAATCGCCGCTTGCAGCTTCTGCTCGGTTTCAGTGTAGTCTGCCTGCGCGATACCTTTGACAATGACCTCTTGCTGAGAGGCGTTAAATTTCTGAATCAGTGCCTCCATATTCTCACCAAGCTTACCGCCGAGACCATACCAGAACTCAATCGTTACCGGTGCATTTTGTGTAGGCGCAGCCTCTGCGGAGGGGGAGGAAGAAGCTCCATTAGCCGCTGTAACATTACCTGTACTCGCATTTCCTCCACAAGCTGTTAACATTGTAAATCCGGCAACCAAAGATAGGGCGGACAGTCTCTTCAATACGTTCATCATCATTCTCCTCTTATTAAATAGAATAGTTAGCTTATCCTTTGCTGGAACCAGCGGTCATGTTGACGCTTTGCATGATCGTTTTCTGAGCTAGTAGAAATACTAGCAGCAACGGGGCGATGGTGAATGCGCTAGCGGCCATGATCAGCGGCCATTTCAATCCGTAAGCACCTCCTTGAGTGAAGAAACTACGCAGACCGGCCGAGACCAGTTGTAGATTAGGGTCTTTGGTGATGAGCATGGGCCAGAAATAGTTATTGTACTGATCAATGAAGGTGATCAGGGCTAGCACAGCAAAGGAAGACCGTGTAATGGGGACAAGAACGGTCCAGAGAATTCGCATATGCGAGGAACCATCCACTTCTCCAGCCTCTACCAGCTCATGGGGAACCTGAAGGAAGGCTTGCCGAATTAGAAAGATGGAGAAGACACTTACACAGTTAGATAGAATCAACCCAGCATATGAATCCAGTAGATGAAGCTGGGACAATACCAGATATCCGGGAAGATAAACGGCGGTGGCAGGGACCATATAGCCGAAAAGAATGACACCTGCGAACAGCCCTCTGAAGCGGAATTTCATATGCGTAAGCGCATAGGCCATCATCCCGGAATTTATCACCTGCAAAATAACAATAGAGACGGCGACAAATACGCTATTGCCCATATATCTAAAGAAAGGGGCTTCGTGCCAGGCGGCTGAAAAGTTACTCCACAGCGGCTCTTTCGGCCAGATCGTCGGCGGAGACTGCCAGATTTCATCATTGGTTTTTAAGGCGCTGGTGACCATCCAATAGAAGGGGAAGGCCATGATCAGTGCAATAGCTGCAAAAAATAGATGGCGGGCCAGTTTGCCCACTCGTACTGTCGTTGCATTCATCAGTCGTTCTCCTTTACAGCAAGTTATTGATAATGGGTTGTCCGTTTACTAACCTCTAGTGAGATTACGGAGAGCAGCATACATATAAATACCAGAATCATTGCGACACTAGAGGCTTCTCCAATCTGAAAGGCTTCAAAGGCAGACTGATAATACATATAGAGCAAGGTACGTGTTGATCCCGACGGTCCTCCTTGTGTGAGTACGTTAATCTGGTCGTATGCCTGTAACGCACCGATGATCTGTACGATGAACAGAAACAGTGTCGTTGGCGAGATTAGCGGTAAAGTAATACGGCTGAATTTTTGAACAGCATTTGCTCCATCCAGTTCAGCGGCTTCCAACAGATCGGTAGGGACATTGCGTAGTGCCACCAAGTAAAAAATCATCGCCCAGCCTACCGATTTCCATATCGTCACGAGCAAAACGCCGAGCAGTGCCCATTTAGGATCTTGAAGCCAACCGATTTTTTCTAGACCGAATAGATCAAGTACAGTATTGGCAAGGCCGATTTCAGGTTCGTAAATCCAGGACCAGACAATCGATACCGCCACGGTCGGCGTGACCCAAGGGGAGAAAAGAAGTACCTGATATAGAGTGGAGCCTTTCAGTTTCCCATTCATCAGGAGTGCTAGTCCAAGTCCGATCAGAATAACAGGCAGTACACTTCCCGCACAGAATAACAAGGTTACTCTTAGTGCTTTATAGAAGGCGGGATTGCTGAACAGATCCAGATAGTTGGTTAGTCCGACAAAGGTTTTCTCGGGGCTCATGAAGTCCCATTCGGTAAAGCTGAGATAAAATACATAAAGTAATGGCGCGAGCCAAAATACCATGAATGGAATCATTGCCGGCAAGGTGAAGAGCACCGGTTTCAACTCCCCTATAAATCTCGAGCGTTTCATTATTCTGTCGATACCCCATTCCATCTTCTGTTTTTTGCGGTATAATTCTGAGGAAAGCTCCTCCGTTCAAAAAAAATTGTACACTCATCGAGCAGCTGCGTGGTCAAGCGGACGTAAAGAACGATGCTAGATTATGTAAAAATTTAAGAGATTAGCGAAAGTAGTTGCTATTTTGTGTAAAATAGAAGGGTAGATTCTAAGTAGAATGAAGGTGCAGCTATGAAACAGGTAGCCTTTGGTGAAGAGAATAGAGACTTATCTCCACGCGAGCAGCTGCTGCGTCCGATGATTGATGCAATTGCTCAGACGATGGACTTATATGGTGCCAATTACTCATTCGGGCAGCTGTATGGAATTATGTTCTTTGAAGACCGGCCGATGACGCTTGAAGAGATGAAGAATGTGATGAATATGAGCAAGAGTAATATGAGCTATGGGGTTCGTTCTTTGATGGCTTCCAAGATGGTGACCAAGCTGGAGGAGAAGCGGGAGCGAAAGGATCTGTATGCAGTGGAAACGGATTTCTTTCAGACCTTCAAGAACTTTTTTGGGATGAAGCTGCAGCGGGAGATTGATGTCATGAGACAAGCCTTGGATGTTGTTATTCCTGAGCTGGAGGGATTGGTTCAAGCCGTGGATACGCCTGAAGAGGAGCGGCACTTCTGTCTGAAGGATCTGGAGAAGCTGGAGCATGCCGTTCAATATTATAATTGGCTGCAGCAGTTTGTGGACGAGCTTGGTGAAGAGAATTACTTTCGCAGATAAGAGTAGGTTCTAGACCGTCTACAATTACACATAGATGTACATAATTATATATAGATCTCCATGTGAGGGAGGTGTTCCTTAAGTCAGTTCAGGCTTAGGGATCGCCTCCTATTTTTATTATAAGAAACAAAAAAGAAGAAAATGTAACCAAAAGTAGGTGGAACTGTCACCGAATATGTAGTTACATAGTGAATAAAAGATCTTTTAAGGAGATTCAGAGCTTGCATACGAAAAAATATATGATACTTTTAGTCATCGTTCTGCTAATAAGTCTTGCTGCTATTTTTAACAATCAACGTGAGTCTTCTGCAGTTACTATAGATGTGAACGGTCAAATCATTAAGACAATAGCTACATATCCGGGCTCGCTTGATGAGCTAATGATTCCCAAGGCTGCTGCCGAACAGGCCCTTAATATGCATATCGGCTGGCAGAAGCAGGGACCACTTCCGAAAGGTATTTACTATAGAGATCATGTAGCTGTGCTGATGTACCATCATCTTTCAGAGAAGCCAATGCCGCAGTTTCCTTGGATCTTATCTGCCGATCGGTTTGATGATCAAATGAACCTGCTGAAGCAAGAAGGGTTTCATGTGATTACGATGGAACAATATCGTGAATTTATGCTGAATGGTGGCACGGTTCCAGATAATGCGGTGCTGCTGACTTTTGATGATGGATATGAGAGCTTTTATGAGTTGGCTTTTCCTATTCTCAAAAAATATGGCTATACGGCAGTGAATTTTGTTATCGTATCTACCATTGATCACCCAGATCCGAATAGTGTGCCGAAACTCAATTGGGAGCAGATGCGGGAAATGAAGCGGGACGGGATGGGATTCTATAGTCACACGTACGATCTACACCATTATGGTATCGTGGATGCTGAGGGTGGGGAGCGACCAGCCGCCAGTGCTTTGTTATATATTGACGATGAGAACAGAAACGAAATGAATACGGAGTACTACAGCAGAGTTACTCGTGATTTAGCCAAGGCGGAGCAAAGACTGAAGGAAGAGCTGGGGAATACCGATTCAGCGATTGCCTTTCCTTATGGATCATACAATGACCGATTACTATCGGCATGTGATTCACTCGGAATTTCGCTAACATTTAAAATCCAGGATGGGATCAATGCGAGAACGGACCGGAATGCCTCCCGGATCAACGGGGGAAGTCAGAGTCTAACTGCAGTCCAAACTCTTGAGCAGGTTAAACATATAGATTCGCCTATGGAATTAACCCTGAATAACCAAAGAGTAGCTCTAATAGGAAGTGCACCCGAAATGAGGAAAGGGACCTTAATGGTTCCGTTTATACAATTATGCAAAGATCTACATATTGATCTCAACTACGATCAGAAGAGTCGAATCGTTAAGTTAATGCACACAACGGATGGCCCGTAGAAGGCTAAGGAAATGTATGGAATGGATATCAGCTTTCCCTATGTTCCTTAGGAGATTACAAAAAGTGAGAAATTTCGCCAATTTGGGCGAATCACTAGTTGCTATAAGTGAATTCCTTACTGTAGACTATAAATAGAGTACTAATTGGTAGGCGAATGGAGAGAACAGATGGAAGTATTTAAGCGTTATTACGCGAATTTAACGGTCCGGCGTTTTTTTATTTTGGGGCTGGTTGCCCTGCTGCTATTCAGTATTAGAGATATGCTCAATTTAGTACTGTTAACATTTCTGATTGCTTATGTAATGAACAGCTTTCAAGTGCTGCTCACGAAGCGGATCAATAAATATGTTGCGGTCAACAGTAAGGTCATTATTATTATTTTGTATTTAGCACTAATTGCTCTGATTGTAGTCACCTTAGTGAATTATTTACCGAAGGTCTTTACACAGATAAAGCAGTTAACTAATTTTCTGACCAGTTTAACCCCTGCAAACATTCCGCAGAACGAAATCGTGCAGTATTTATTTGCCCAGCTTAAGGATTTGAACTACCAGTCTTATGTGAAAGATGGTCTTGAATACGTCCTGAAAATAAGTAATTGGGGCACAAGCTTCGTATTATCCACCATTCTGAGCTTTGTCTTTATCCTTGAGAAGAACAGAATTGTCAGTTTCACTGCCCGTCTTAAAGAGAGCAAGATTTCTTGGTTCTATGTTGAGCTTGAGTATTTCGGTAGAAAATTCATCTCATCGTTTGGTAAAGTGATCGAAGCGCAAATTCTGATCGCGCTGTTTAATACATGTTTTACGGTGATTGGACTCTGGATCTTAGGTTTTCCGTATCTATTCGCCTTATCGATTATGATCTTCCTGCTTAGTTTGATTCCAGTTGTAGGCTTTGTGATCTCCTTAATACCACTTTGTATTATTGGTTACAACATTGGTGGTATAGCAATGACGATATATGTTTTGGTTATGATCGCCATACTACATTTTGTTGAGGGTTATTTCTTAAATCCAAAACTGATGTCATCCAAAATGAACCTGCCTATGTTCTACACCTTTATCGTACTTCTCTTCTCTGAGCACTATATGGGCGTATGGGGTCTAATTCTCGGCATTCCAATTTTTGTATTTTTTCTGGATATACTGGAGATCAATAGAGATAACAAGATAGAGACTTAGGAATTCAGTTAAATAGCGTTGAATATACGAAGAGGGTGATCCGATAGCCATTGAA